>JAOUNV010000451.1 GCA_029880775.1 Nitrospinota bacterium
TATATACTCTCCTGCATCATACAACATTTTGACCAAAGCCGCGCGCTGGAATGGGGATGGATGGCTAAATACAGGATCGTGACTCCCGAAAGGGTGGATTTTCATTACACCACCGCAGGGCTTGCAAGCCGGGCCATGGCCTGGCTTCTGGACCAACTCTTCCTTAACTTTGTAAGAGCAGCGATTTTTTTCATGTTTATAAGCTATATGAAGCTTGGCGCCGTTGTTATAATACTGATGTTTTTTGTCCTGGACTTTTTTTATTTCCTCTATTTCGAGCTTTACTGGGCGGGGCAGTCTCCCGGGAAGAAATATATGGGCATCAGGGTGATCGCGGCCAGCGGCGGCAGGCTGGGGTTCAACGAAACTTTCATGCGCAACCTCATAAGGAATATAGACAACCTGCCTGTGCTGATGACCCTGGGCGCCATCGTGGCGGCGCTGGACCCGTACGGAAGAAGGCTGGGGGACTTTGCGGCGGATACGCTGGTGGTGGTGGACGCACATAGGCCCATCCCTTCAGAGTCTGTCGTGACCAGGGGAAGGGTGAACACATACATGCAGGACCCTGTCCTGAAAAACAGGATCCTGAGCAGGGCCACCAGGGAGGAGCGCAACTTCGTCTTCGACCTCACATCCCGCAGGGACGAGCTGGAGCCGGAAGCCAGGGAAGAGCTTTTCCGCAGGGCCAGCGCCATGTTGCGGGAGAAGTACAACCTGCCAAAGGATATGGAATATCTGAGCGATGAACAGGCGGTGCTGAACATCGCCCTCACCCTGGAGTCTGCGAAAATAACATGACGGCGCGCAAGGCGCGGCATGTATTATAGTTATGTCTAGACAACAGAGGCGATGGTATAATTATGCCATGAGGGAGTATATATAAGTGGGGCAAGATATCGAATTCTATTTCAACGACATGCGCGAGGGGGGCGAGCTCCTGGAGAAATGCCAGATCACTGGAAAGGAGTACCCGAAGGAGGACACGGTGGAGTTCCTCGGTTTCCGGGTGGGGGTGGAAGGCAAGCTGGAGCTTTTGCGAAGGCTCAAGACAGGCGCAGCCTTTCCGGGGGAGATGGAGGCGGCCAGGTTTGGCCCCAGGTTTGTGGCCCTGCTGGTGGACGGAATTCTGATAATATCCATGACGTTTCTGCTTTACGCTTTGGCCGGGATCAGCGTTTTCTCGCCGGAATTCATCAACGCTATCAGTATGCCGGACTCTCCCGGGGCGGCCGAAATTGTTTGGATGAACAGCCTGGTGGAGGTGACAGGCTTCATCATAGTAACAGCGTACTACACCGTGCTCCACGGAATGGCCGGGCAGACCGTGGGGAAGATGGCAATGCGAATCAAGGTGGTCAACCAGGACGGCACGCCTCTTGGCTACCGCAAGGCGTTCATGAGGTTCGTGGCCATGGAAGGGCCATACGTCTTCGCTCCGTTCGTGCTTTTGCTGGCCGGGGTATGGGACAAGGCCAGCAATGTGGAGTCTGGATTAATGTCCCTGTTCTGGATCTGGTTCATGGTGGATGCGGGCCTGGCGCTGGCGGACAGGGAAGAGCTGAAGTCCCTGCACGACCGGCTGGCAACCACCCGGGTGATATTAAAGTAAGGCCGCGCAATGCATCTCGCCCTGGAAACCGTCAAGCTCTCCGGATTTGATTGCCCCTCCTGCAAGGAAAGGCTGTTTGTCAGCTCCTCAGGCCCCAGCGCCTGCCCCAATTGCAACTGGGCCGGCGAGGCGCACGTGCTAAAGGCCCTTCGCTATAAGGTGGAAACCGCCAAGGAGGCCCTGCCGGACCAGGCCATATGCGCACACCATCCCACCAAGCAGGCCATCGCAAAGTGCGAAGCCACCGGCGATTATATCTGCTCCCTCTGCGCCGTGGACATGGATGACAAGGTATACAGCATTTCATACCTCAACGAAGCCGGAAAGGAGGCTTTGCGCAAAAGGTTCGCCCGTTACCTGGACCGTCCGGACATGGAGGCCTCCATTCTTATCCTGGTGAGCCTGCTAACCTTCCTTCCTGCCCTGGTTTTCATCCCTTTTGCCATGCTCAAGTTCTGGAAAGCCATGAAGCAAAGAAAGCAGGACAAGATATACGCCAAGGCTTTCTCGGGGCTCTCCATGGCGTTGATAGGTTTCCTGGTAATCGCCGCGACTTTGATCTACGGGCTTATGTTTGTGTCTTTTTTCTTATAGGAGGATGTTTTGGCCGCTGATCTAACAATTCCCGGGACAACGGGCAGGAAAAGCTTCCTGCTGATGGACGACGCCCTGGTGATGCTGGAGCATGGGGGAATGAGGGACAGGGTGACGAAAATATTGTACGAGCATATTGAGACGATCCTCGTCTGGAAGAAGATGCCGTGGATAAAGATCATCCTCACGGCTGTGTTTCTGGGCGGGCTTGCGCTATTGTTTTTACGCGAAGCAGAAAAGGGAAACGAAGCGTTCAGGACCTCGGCGGAAATTCTGGCAGCCGCCTTGATAGTGGCCGAGGCGGTGATTATCATAATGAAAACCACCTACCTCCGTATTATCCATGAGGGCGCCGTTTTCGAGG
>JAOUNV010000452.1 GCA_029880775.1 Nitrospinota bacterium
CTTGGGTCCGGCGGACATGAAGGCCGTGACCGGGGACGGAGCGCCCTGGTAGACATCCGGAGTCCACATATGGAAAGGAACGGCGGCTATCTTGAAAGAGAAGCCTATGGTGACCAGGGCGCCGCCCAGGATGGCCAAGTGGTAGTTCTCCCCCGAGGCGGCGATGCCGGAATTGATTTTGGAAAGCTCTGTGGCCCCTGTGACCCCATAGAGCATGGCCATGCCATACAGCAGGAACGCTGATGAGAGGGCGCCCAGGATAAGGTATTTCATGGCCGCCTCGTTGGACAGCGCCCTTCTTCGCGTGTATCCCGCCAGGGCGTACAGCGATATGGACATCAGCTCCAGGCCGAGGTAGATGGTAATAAGGTCCGCTCCGGAGATCATGAAGAACATGCCGATGGTGGCGAAAATCAGGAGAGCGTAATATTCCCCTCCGTCTATCTGCGCGTCCTTTATGTATTGAATGGAAATCAGGATCGTCATACCGGCCGCCAGGAGGCAGACAAGCTTCATGTAGGATCCGAAGTTATCCTTCACATACAGCCCTGAAAATTCGTAGGATACCTTGCCGGTGAAATCGGCCGCCAGAAATCCGGCCACGATAACCCCTGCCAGGGCAACGTAGCCCAGGTGGTCTTTTCCCTTCCTGACGGAGAACACCTCCAGCATAAGGACCACCATGGCCACCAAAGCCAGGATTATCTCGGGGGCGATCGCCCCCAGGTTAATGTCCGGAACCGGTATTTTGTCCATCTGTAATCTTCTTTTCCTTGAACTTTACTTTAAGCCCAGTCGCGGGATCTACGAAAACCTTGTCATCTTTTGAACGCTCACCCATTTTTATGTCAAACTCCTCCGGAGCGGTTTCAGCCCCCCCTTGCGCAGCCTCCGTGTTCGCGCCTTCCTTTTCCGCCTGAATAGCCTCGCATTTCAGATCAGAGAATGTGCTGGAAAGGTTGTAAATGGAGGGCGCCATTTTATCCAACACAGGATTCGGATAAACGCCAAGGATGAAAATAAAGGCGATCAACGGGGCGAAATAGGCTATCTCCCGCATATTGACATCTTTCAGCTTTTCGTTGGCGGCGTGGGTTATCTTCCCGAACATCACCCTCTGGAACATCCAGAGCATATACACCGCCGCCCAGATGACGCCAGTGGTGGCCAGAACAGCAAGATACTTGTTCTCCCGAAACACGCCTAGAAGAATAAGGAACTCGCCCACGAAGCCGTTGGTGCCGGGAAGGCCGATGGACGACAGGGCTGATATCATGAATATCACAGCGAAAACCGGCATCTTGGCGGACACCCCGCCGTAGTCGGCTATTTGCCTGGTGTGCCTGCGCTCGTAAAGGACGCCGACAATCAAGAAGAGCGCCCCTGTACTGATGCCGTGGTTTATCATCTGGAGCATGGCCCCCTCCAGCGCCTGCACGTTGAAGGCGAAGATGCCCAACACCACAAAGCCAAGATGGCTTACGGAGGAATAGGCCACAAGCTTCTTCACGTCATCCTGCACCATGGCCACAAGGGCGCCGTAGATGATGCCTATCAGCGCAAGGGCGGAGATCCACCCCGCCGCGGCCAAGCTGGCCTCAGGAAATATGGGCAGGCTGAACCTCAGGAAGCCGTAGGTGCCCATCTTCAGCAGGATTCCCGCCAGGATCACAGAGCCGGCCGTGGGCGCCTCCACGTGGGCGTCCGGAAGCCAAGTGTGGAACGGGAACATGGGAACCTTGATGGCAAAGGCAAGGAAGAAGGCCAAAAACGGCAGGAACTGCAGGCCAGGATCTATCGCCAAGCCGTGATAAGAGATTATGTCCAGCGAATAACTCCCCTTGACGGCGAAGTGGTGGTAATAAAGCCAGATGATGGCCACCAGCATCAACACCGAGCCGAACATGGTGAACAAGAAGAACTTCACCGCCGCGTAGACCCTCCTGGGGCCGCCCCAAACGCCGATGATAAAATACATCGGGATAAGCATCAGCTCCCAGAACACATAGAAAAGTATAAAGTCCAGCGCGCAAAACGTCCCCAGCATCCCGGTGGCAAGAAGAAGCAACGAAATGCAAAACTCCTTCACATGCTTGGTTATGGCCGTCCAGATGCTGGCAACGCAGATGACCATGGTGAAGGTGGTCAAAAGGACCATGAAAAGCGATATGCCGTCTATCCCCACATGGTAATTGGCCCCCAGCGTCTTGATCCAGGGAACCTTCTCCACAAACTGCATCACATGGGTGTTCTTAAAAAGAAAGTATAGCGGTAACGAGGCCAGGAAATCGGCAATGGTGACGGCCAGGGTGATCCCCTTTATCATCCCCTCGTTTTCCCTATCCACCAGCAGAAGCAGCAGGGCTCCCGCCACGGGAAGGAAAATAATTATAGATAATATCGGCGCTTCCATCATATCCCCCGGCTCACATATTCATCCAGATCCAGATGATCAAAAGGCAACCCGCCGCCATGACGGTGGCGTAATTGCGCACGTAGCCGGTCTGGCTTTGCCGAACCACGCTTCCCAGGCCGATAAAGAAATCCGCCAGGGAGTTTACAGCCCCGT
>JAOUNV010000454.1 GCA_029880775.1 Nitrospinota bacterium
GCGCATCAGCTCCAGTGTCTTGCGGGCGGTGAGGGTCCGGTCTGTGAACCATATCAGGCAGAAGATATAGATCAACGCTCCTTCCGCCACCACAAAGCCTTGCTGCAGATACGCCGCCGCAGGCCCGGCCATCGCCAGCCCCGCCAGCCCAGCAAACTCGAAGGGGAGCGTGCGCTTGGTCCCTGCGGAGCTGGACCAGAAATAGGCGGCGGTCAAGACTGCGGCGGGGATGATAAACCACAACAGGCCGACCTTGCCGATGCCCAGCACCAGCCATGCGAATGGCGCCCCGGAGAGAACGGAATATAGGACGGTCCATGTCACAAGCCGCCCCATGTTCGTCTTGGGCGGAGGGTTTAAGACCATACGCAAAGTGGAGACCGCCAGGAAACCGGAGACGGCGCTGATCATCAGGGCCACCATGGCGTCAGGGCTAAACGATGGATCAGGCGCCACCGCCAGGGAGCCGACGACCATGGGGATGATCAACACCGGCCATGCGCCATGCTCCTTCGGAATTACGGGTTTGTTCAAATATAAAAACATTACCTTGGCTAATTTTCGTGGATGAGAAAACAGGCTATACTGCCTTGGCCGAAGCGCCGATGACAAAAGTCACCGACAGGCGGCAAGTTTAGCCTTTTTATTGGAAATTGTGATGGAAAAATTGGATGAGGCCAGGTTCCTGGCGCGGGCGGCCAAGGTGGAGCTGGTGGTCATGGATGTGGATGGAGTGCTGACCGACGGGAGAATCGTGCTTACCTCCGGCGGGGAAGAGGCCAAGTGTTTCAATGTAAAAGATGGGCACGGCATGGTGTTGGCTATGCTGGCGGGATTGAAAATCGCGTGGGTATCCGGCAGGTTTTCCGAGGTGACCCGCATCCGGGCCGAGGAGTTGGGAATTGAAGATGTCACTCAGGGGGAGCGGGATAAGCTGCCGGTGGTTGAAAAATTGGCCGCCTCCCATGGGGCCAGCCTGGACAAGGTCTTGTATATCGGCGACGATATTGTGGACACTGAGGCGATGGAGGCTGTGGGGCTGGCGGTGGCTGTGGCGGACGCCTGCGATTCAGTGATAAAAGTGGCGCACTGGGTCACCCGCCGCAATGGGGGCCACGGCGCGGTACGCGAGGTTTTGGACCTGGTAATGCGCGCCAGAGCGTAATGCAACCATGCAGGCATAAGTGAATGTATGGCCGATAATCGTCATTTTTCCAATGTAACGATTTTTCCCATGCCCTGGAAACCACAAAATTATCGCACTTGAGATTATTCAATATTTTCTTGGACAACCGTCGGCATTGTTATATGATATGTGACAGGCTGAATCAGGTTTTTACACAACCTCAGCCAGGAATGGGGTGGCGATTATTCAAGTTTGCGATCTTGACGCGCTCTGGTATTGTCCTGAAAGAGTGGCGTTTTGAGATAATACGTCACATGCGTTGCCAAGGGCGGGGGTTGGCGAACTTCCTGATCTGCAATGTGTATGTGACTATAGCTTGGACGGTCTCCGTATATTACATTATCGCTTAGCTGATAAATAAGAAGAGTCGGCCTGGCTTTTGAGGGAAAACAATCCGAAGTTTTTATGGAAATGGGGCGGATATGCAAAACCAGAAGATAAGACTGTTGATCGTCGACGACGAAGACGCTTTCCGGGAGCTTTTATTGCGCCGGTTTGACAGGTCGGAGTTTCTGGCGATGGGGGCGCGGTCAGGAGAAGAGGCCCTGGAAGTGATGAAGGCCAATATGTTCGATGTTGGAGTCATAGACATCAGGATGCCGGGTATCTCCGGAATAGATCTGTTAAGGGAGATAAAGCTTCTTCAGCCAGATTTCGAGGCGATCATGCTCACCGGGCAGGCTACCATAGACACAGCCATAGAGGCGATGAAGATGGGCGCCCACGATTACCTGGCCAAACCGTGCAAGCTTTTTGAGTTGGAAATCGTCATACGCAAGGCGTTCGAGAAGAAAATGCTGGGCGAGCAGAACGCCAAGCTGCGAGCGGAACTGAAGCAAAAGGCGGGTCGCCACGAGATCGTCGGGGACTCCAGCCATATGCGCGAATTGCGCGAAAAGGTGAACAACCTGGCCCTCCTGGAGGAGCCGGTGTTGATCCGGGGCGAAAGCGGCAGCGGCAAGGAACTGGCCGCAAGGTGTATACATTACATGTCCAATCGCAAGGAGAACCCCTTCTATGCCATCAACTGCGGCGTGTTGACCGAAGGGATGCTGGAGGTAGAGCTGTTCGGCCATGAGGCGATGGCCTTTGTGGGCGCGGCCATGCGGAAAAAGGGATATGTGGAATCGGCCAACGGAGGCACCATCCTGCTCAACGAAGCGGAGCAGATCCCCCCTTCCATGCAGGTGAAGATACTCTCATTTCTGGAGACCGGTGAGTTCCGCCGAGTGGGGGGCGAGGCTGACATTTCGGCTAATACCAGGCTTTTGTTCGCCACGACAGAGGATCCGCGCCAGCCTATCACCCACGACAGGTTTCGCGATGATTTCTTTTACAAGATATCCACCCTGTCGCTTAGCGTCCCCTCGCTGCGCGAGCAC
>JAOUNV010000453.1 GCA_029880775.1 Nitrospinota bacterium
TTATTACAGCGAACACTTCCCCAGAGTAGCCAATGCTATACAAGTTACACTCGTGCAACTGGTGGAGAAACTAGCCAAAGATGGGGAGTTTGACCAACTCGATGATATCCTCGACGGCGATATGGGCGCTCTAAATGATAAAATGTCAAACATCGTCAGTTCAGTTGCTGGAGAGGTTACCGAGGCTCTGGAAGAAAACGAAGCGACTCTGGATGCGGCTAGCCGAATGGATTTCGTTGTGTTCACCATCGCAGTGTTGTTTCTGCTGGTGGCATTCGTCTGGTTCGCCCGGGGCCTGCTGAATAACATTAATGGAGTCACCGCCATGATCCGCGATATCGCCGAGGGAGAGGGCGACTTGACCCGCAGGCTGGACACCGGCTCCAAGGACGAGATCTGCGAGATGGCATTCTGGTTCAACCGGTTTGTGGAAAACCTGCAGGTTTCATCGTAAAGATCGGGGAAAACTCCAAATCCCTTGCCACCGCTTCTGAGGAGATGTCTTCCGTATCCAGCCAGCTGGCAGGGGGCAGCGAGGAGATGAGCTCCCAGACCACTACGGTGGTCGGCGCAACAGAGCAGATGTCGGCCAATATAAATGCTATGGCCGCCGCCGTGGAGGAAATGAGCATGAACGTTGGCTCCATCTCAACCGAAGCCGAGCAGATGAGCCAGAACATGGGTATGGTGTCGAGCGCCGTGGAGGAGATGTCCACATCGATCCAGGAGATTTCAAAAAGCGCCAAGGAAGCGTCCAGTGTGGCTGAAAAGGCGGCTGAGATGTCAGATGACGCGTCCGGGACAATGGGAGCGCTGGACGCAGCCTCCGTGGAGATCGGCAAAGTGACGGAAGTGATAAAGAGGATTGCGGAGCAAACCAACCTGCTGGCGCTCAACGCCACCATAGAGGCGGCCAGCGCCGGGGAAGCGGGGAAAGGTTTTGCCGTGGTGGCAAACGAGATCAAGGAATTGGCTAACCAGAGCGCAGGAGCCGCCGAGGATATAGCGTCGCGGATCGAAGGAACCCAGGAGAACACCCGCAAAGCTGTGCAGGTGATCGCTGGAGTGGCGAAAGTCATAGGGGAGATCAACGTCTTCGTGGAGAGTATCAATTCCTCCGTGGAGCAACAGACCCGCGCGGCGGCGAATATCTCATCGAACGTGGGGGACGCCGCAGGAGGAGCCAACAATATAGCCAACTCCATCGCCGATGTGGCTAAAGGCGCCAATAGCGTCTCCCAGAACGCCGGAGAGGCCGCCAAAGGCGCAACCAACGTCTCTTCCAACATCCAGGGAGTCAACAAGGCAGTGAACGACCAAAGCTCCGGCGCCCAGCAGGTGAACACATCATCGAAGCAACTGGCTGAAATCGCCGGGGAGCTTGATGGGTTGATCAGGAGGTTCAGGGTGGCATAAACCAAAGGTCCGCCGCAAGGATCCGAAAAAGCCGCTCCGCCACTATCACGGCGGGGTGGCTTTTCTGTTTTTAATGCCCAGGCGCCGTGCAAATAGGCGTCAATCTGCTTGTTATGTAAGCGTCCATATTCCTCTTCTATGCTAGGCGGTTTTGTAACAGGCTTAATAACAATGCGTTGTGTTCGTTCGCTGCATGGCGCCGACATTGCTTATTACAATGGCAAAAATGTGCTAATGTATTCTGAATTTCCTGGTGGGAACGAGGTACCGACCTGGCGCCGCGATGAGCATGGACAAAATATTTGTGCGGGTTCTTCGTCATCGCGTCCGGGCTAGTGGCCGAACCGCCGGGAGGTAGCAGGCGCCTCAACAACCAATTTAATTTGCAGGAGGAGACCATAAATGACGCCAAAGGAAGTTATTGAATTCGCCAAGAAGAACAACTGCCAGATGTTCGACATCAAGTTCATGGATTTGCCGGGGATGTGGCAGCATTTTTCGTTCCCCATGACCGAGCTTACGGAAGGTACTTTCGAGAACGGTTTGGGTTTTGACGGATCATCCATCAGGGGATGGAGGGCCATCCACGCCTCCGACATGCTTGTTATTCCAGATCCTGTGACGGCCATCATGGATCCGTTTACCAAATATCCCACGCTATCGCTGGTGGCCAACATCTTTGATCCGATCACCAAGGAGCCGTATAATCGCGACCCACGAGCCATCGCCCAGCGGGCGGAGGCTTTTGTAAAATCCACAGGACTGGCGGATACCGCGTATTTCGGCCCTGAGGCGGAGTTTTTTGTATTCGATGACATCCGGTACAATTCTGCCCCCTCGGGTTCTTTTTACTCGATAGATTCTTCAGAGGCGTCCTGGAACACCGGCAAGGACGAGAAGCCCAACCTGGGGCATAAGCCAAGGTTCAAGGAGGGCTATTTCCCCGCGCCCCCGGTGGACTCCATGATGGATCTTCGCAGCGAAATGGTGCTGGTGATGCAGCAGTGCGGTATTGAGATCGAAGCTCAGCATCACGAAGTTGCCTCCGCCGGCCAGGGGGAGATCGACATGCGTTTTAGCCCACTGCTGGATATGGCGGATAAGCTGATGCTTTTCAAGTATATAATCAAAAACGTGGCATGGAAAAACGGC
>JAOUNV010000455.1 GCA_029880775.1 Nitrospinota bacterium
GCGAACCGGAAACATTGGAGGCTATGGCCAAACGGTTCGACATCGGCGCCGTATCCCGCTCCCCGGCCAGATATGACCAGGCGCGGCTGGAGAGCCTGAGCGCCAGAGCGCTGCGAAAAATGTCCACTGGGGCGTTTCTGGAGACCATTGGCCCCCTGGCCCGGAATGCGGGATTGGACCTGGGGGCTTCTCAGAGCAAGAACATGGACGCCATGGTGGATGCTGTGCGTGGCGGAATGAGCGGGTCTGCCGACGCCGTGGAGCAGTTGACCCAATTCATAGCCCCGACGGCGCCGGACGATATGGCGGACGCGGCGTTGCGCCAGCCGGAATCGGCAAGAGTGGTCCTGGAGCTGATCGTGACGCTACGTGGAGTGGAAAAGCTGGATCAGGATTCGTTTAAGAGCATGATAGAATCAGTCTCCCGGAAAACGGAGATAAAGGGAAAGAAGCTGTATATGGCCGCCCGCGCGGCAGCCACCGGCAGAACCAGCGGCCCAAAGCTTGTGGACTTGTATTGCATACTGGGCCCCCAGGCGACAGCCGCCCGTCTGGAAAAGACGGCAAAAGAATACGGAATGAAATGAGCCTTAGAATTTATAACAGCCTCACAGGACAGAAGGAGGAGTTCGTCCCCCTGGACCCGCCCAAGGTGCGGATGTACGTCTGCGGCGTAACGGTTTACGACCTGTGCCACATCGGCCACGCCAGGTCCGCCATCGTGTTCGACGTGATATACCGCTACCTGAAATTCAGCGGCTATGACGTGACGTACGCCCGCAACTTCACTGATGTGGATGACAAGATAATCAACCGCGCCAACGAAACCGGCATGGCATGGGACCAGGTGGCTGGCAAGTATATAGCCGAGTTCTATAATGACATGGGGCCTCTGGGCCTTATGGCGCCGGACGTGGAGCCGAAAGCCACGGACCATATCCCGGAGATGCTGGATATGATAAGCGACCTGGTGGAAAAAGGAATAGCCTATGAGAGCGAGGGGTCTGTCTATTACTCAGTGAAAAAGTTTCCCGAGTATGGTCGGCTTTCCGGCAAGAACATAGACGACCTGTTATCCGGCGCCAGGGTGGACGTGGATGAGCGAAAGAAGAATCCGCTCGACTTCGCCTTGTGGAAGGCTTCCAAACCAGGGGAGCCGTGGTGGGATTCGCCCTGGGGCAAGGGTCGGCCCGGGTGGCATATAGAGTGCTCCGCCATGGGGCGCAAATACCTGGGCGAAGTGTTCGACATCCATGGCGGCGGCAAGGATCTGGCGTTCCCTCACCATGAAAACGAGATTGCCCAGTCCCAGGGA
This sequence comes from Nitrospinota bacterium, assembly GCA_029880775.1. Classification (GTDB taxonomy): domain Bacteria; phylum Nitrospinota_A; class UBA7883; order UBA7883; family UBA7883; genus JAOUMU01. Next base: position 1,316 of record JAOUNV010000455.1, read on the forward strand.
TGCAGCGGCAAGGCTCCGGTAAAGCTGTGGGTCCACAATGGATTCGTCAACGTGAACCAGGAGAAGATGTCCAAGTCGCTGGGCAACTTTTTTACCATTAAGGACATCCTGGCAAAAGCGCACCCGGAAACGGTGCGCCTGTTCCTGATGTCAAGCCAGTACCGCAGCCCTATTGATTTCTCCCCGGAGGGGTTGACAGCGTCTGGCAAAAACCTGGCCCGGTTCTATGATTTGCTGGCCGTCAAGGATTCCATTGCGCCAGAGGTGGCGAAAGCCGCGACGCTGGTGGAAGAATCGGTGACAGCGTTCCGGGAGGCGATGGACGATGATTTTAACACCGCCGTGGCCCTGGCCCACATGAACACGGAGCTGAAGAGGCTGAACCAACTGCGGGCGGGGATGGAGAAGATGAAAAAAAAATCGCCCCAGTACGCCGAGGCGTTGACAAGCCTGGCTTCCGGCATCGTCACGCTGGAAAAACTGGGCGCGGAACTGGGGATGTTTATTTCCAGGCCCGCCGTTTTTATTCAGATGTTCCGCCAGACGCGGCTGGCCGAGACGGGCATGACCAACGAAGAGGTGGAGGCTATGATCAACAAAAGAACCATAGCCCGCAAGGAGAAAAACTTCGCCGAGGCGGACCATATCCGTGGGGAGCTTACCGCCAGGGGAATCCTGCTGCACGACAAGCCGGACGGGACCACCTGGTCCGCGTCTCTGGACTAGCTATGAAAAATCGCTCTGGCAGACCCACGAAAGGCCAACGCCCTCGCGAGAGAACCCAGGATATCCTCTTTGGGATAAACCCAATCACGGAAGCGATAAAAGCGGGACGGCGGAAGATCTTCCAGATAATCCATAAGGAGGGGCTGCAAGGCGCCCCTGCCGCAAGCCTCCTCTCGCTGGCGCGAACCAAAGGTATCCAGGTGACCACTGCGCCTATGGAGAAGGTGGTGGCCCTGGCCGGCGGAGCTGATGGGAGCCAGGGAATCGTGGCGATGGTGTCGCCGCCTGTGTATTCCTCTTTCGACAAACTGCTGGATCAGTTGGCGGCTATGGATAATCCGATAGTGGCGGCGTTGGACGGGGTGATGGACCCTCGCAATCTGGGCGCCATAATACGGAGCGCGGAGGCCTTCGGGTTGGCGGCGGTGATTTTCCCAGAGCGCCGGGCCGCAAGCTACACGGCGGTGGCGGCGAAAGCCTCCGCCGGAGCGGGAGAGCATATGCGGCTGTGCCCTGTGGTGAACG
>JAOUNV010000074.1 GCA_029880775.1 Nitrospinota bacterium
AATCCCGGTTACGCTGATATCGGATAATATGTCTGGCCACTGCATGAAAAAGGGAATGATCAGCAAGGTGATTGTGGGGGCGGACCGGATCGCCGCCAATGGTGACGCGGCCAACAAGATCGGCACATACACCGTGGCGGTGCTGGCCAAACGTCACAACATTCCCTTCTTCGTCACGGCGCCGATGAGCACCATAGATTTCAACGTCTCCACCGGCGAGGATATCCCGATCGAAGAGCGCAACCCGAACGAGGTGACACACATCATGGGGCATCAGCAGATCGCCCCGGACGGAGTGAATGTGTTCAACCCCGCCTTCGATGTGACACCCAATGAGCTGGTGACCGCCATCATCACGGAGAAGGGAGTGGCCTACCCACCGTTCACCGAGTCGTTGAGGAAAATGAAGGGGTAAGGTGGCCTGTCTGGGGGCTTTTTTTTTATTCAACTTTCTCTTGTGCGCTGTTCGCATCTGGGCCGCGCATCGCTGTTGTTCTGAATGGAGCATACGCCAAATAATGGCAGTTGGAAGCCGGGCTATTCGCTCTTTGCGACAGACCTTAGGGCCTGGCGATCTTCTCCATGCCGCCCATGTATGGCCGCAGGGCCGGGGGGATGGTGACGGATCCATCAGCGTTCTGGAAGTTCTCCATGATGGCCACCCATGTGCGACCCACCGCCAGGCCGGAGCCATTTAGCGTGTGCAGGAAGGTGGTCTTTCCCTTCCCCTTCTTCCCGTCTTTCGGCGCGGCGGAGTAGCGCAGGTTGGCGCGGCGGGCCTGGTAGTCCGTGCACCAGGAGCATGAGGATATTTCCCGATACTTGTTCTGGCTGGGCAGCCACACTTCCAGGTCGTAAGTTATGGCGGCGCTAAACCCCATATCGCCCGCGCAAAGGGCCATCACCCGATAGGGGAGCCCCAGCTTTTGCAGTATTCCTTCGGCGTTGGCGGTCAGTTTCTCCAGCTCCTCTTTCCCCTGGTCTGGTGTGGTCAGCTTCACCAGTTCCACCTTGGAGAACTGGTGTTGGCGGATCAGCCCGGTGGTGTCTTTGCCATAGGAGCCAGCCTCGGCGCGAAAGCATGGGGTGTAGGCGGCGAAGAGGATCGGCAGGTTTTCCTCTTTCAATATCTCATCGGCGTGGATATTAGTCAGGGGCACTTCGGCGGTGGGGATCAGCCAGTAGTCGGTGTCTTTCAGCCGGAACAGGTCGTCGGCGAATTTTGGCAACTGGCCGGTGCCGGTCATGGCGGCGGAGTTGACCATGTATGGGGGGATTGTTTCCATGTACCCGTTTTCGCGGGTGTGGATGTCGAGCATGAAATTTATCAGCGCCCGCTCCATGGCGGCGCCTGCGCCGGTGTATAGCGCGAACCTGGCTCCGGCCATGCGCGCTGCCCGGGGAAGGTCCAGGATTCCCAGAGCCTCCCCCAGCTCCACATGGGATTTGGGCTGGTAATCGAAGTCGGCAGGCTCACCCCATTGGCGGATTTGCAGGTTGGAGTTTTCATCCGGCCCATCCGGAGCGGAGTCGTCCGGGATATTGGGGATGGCCAGCAGGCTGTTCCTGATCTGATCCTGTATCCGCTTGACGTTTTCGTCCAGGCCTTTGACTTCTTCGCCGATGTCTCGGGCCCGCTGCTGCAGGTCGTCGGCCTTCTCCCCATTTTTCATTCGCTGGCCCGTCAGCCGGGATAGCTCGTTGCGTTCTTTTTTCAGCTCCTCCACCCGTTGAGTGGCGGCCACTCTCTCCTTGTCCAGCGTCGCCACCGCTTCGATGTCAAAGTCCTGGCCGCGGCGCTGAAGTTTGGCGGCCATTTCGACGGTGTTTTCCCTGATCTGTCTGATATCAAGCATTGTTTGAGCCGTTACTTTTGATCCTTCATGCGTTCTGCCAGAATATCCACTTTTCTACCGGCCATCGGGTGGTCCGGGTACTTCTCGGCCAGATACGAATATACGTTGAGCGCCTTTGTCGGCTGGTCCAGCCCTTCATAGACCATGGCCAGGCTCATCCTGGCGTCGTAGTCGTGTTTGGAGCTTTTATATTTTATCAGAAACGCCAGATACTGATTCATGGCTTCCTCCAGCTGGCCGTCGACAAAATAGCAGGTGGCGATACTATGCATCCCATCCTCCCTAAGCTTGCTGTCCGGGAACATATCCAGCATGTTCTGATATTCGATTATCGCCTGCTTATAGTCCCGCTTGCCGTAATACGCCTGGGCGATCATGTAGTGGAATTCATCGGCTTCCACCATCCCCTTGAAATCCCGGATTATCCTTTGGTATTGCAGGATGGCCAGCTCATGGTTGCGCATATGATTTAAGTATATCTCGGCTATATGCTTCTGCGCCTCCAGCCCGGTCTTTCCTTTTTTATCCGCCCGGGCGGCGTGGACGAAGTTATCCAGGGCCGCCTCCGGCTTTTTGAAAAAGAAATACTCCATCTCCCCCAGTTTGAAATACGCCTTGGCGGCTATGGGGGATTCCGGATATTGGTTCACCAGAAACGTCAGTTTCTTTTCCGCCTCTTTATATTTTCGGTGCTCCAGCAGTTCCTCCGCCGACTCGTACAACTGCTCGTCCATTTTCTGGCAGCCCGGCCCCTGGAGCGTTACTATGGCCACCGCTGCGGCGACAGCTAACATGGCGAACCTGGAATTCACTGGGGCGCCTCCTCCCCCTGCTCCGATGGGTTCTGCTCTTCCATGGAGCTTATAGACACCACCCGGTCATCATCCTCCAGGTCCATGATCCGCACTCCCTTTGTGTTCCTGCCGATGATGGACACATCCGAAGCGCTGAACCTGATGACGACACCGTTCTGGCTGATGATCATCACCCCGTCGCTGGGGGCCACTTTTAGGGTCCCCACCACTTTGCCGGAGGATTCATCGCACTTGATATCCATCACGCCCCGGCCCCCGCGCCTTTGCAACGGATATTTCTCCAGGTCGCTTCTCTTGCCGTTGCCATCCTCCTTGATGGTGAAAAGACACGCCTCGGCGTCATGCTCCGGGTCGAACTCGGTCATCCCCACCACCATGTCATCCTTGCCCAAGGCGATGGCGCGCACCCCCCTGGCGGTTCTGCCCATGGGGCGGATATCTTCTTCCTTAAACCGTATGGCCATCCCGCCGTCGGTGTTTATCACCACATGGCGGCGGCCATCGGAGACGGATACTGCGATGACATCGTCCCCTTCCTCCAGCCCGGCGGCGATGATCCCCCCCTGGTTGATGCGGGAAAACGAATCAAGGCCGGTTTTCTTTATATATCCCATACGGGTGGCGATCACCAGGAACCGGTCAGCGGAAAAGCCCTTCAAGGGAAAAATGGTGGCGACACGCTCATCCGGCTGGAGCTGCAGCAGGTTCACAATAGCCTTGCCTTTGGCCACGCGGCCGGACGAGGGGATCTCGTAAACCTTTTTGGAAAACACACGCCCGGAACTGGTGAAGAACAGTATGTTGTCGTGGGTGGAGGCCACAAAAAGGTTTTGAGCCTGATCCTCGGACTGCATGCGCATCCCGATCACCCCCTTGCCGCCCCGTCTTTGGGCGCGATACTCGTCCACCGGGTTTCGCTTTATATAGCCGGATGTGGAGACAGTCACCGCCACGTCCTCCTCGGGGATCAGGTCTTCTATGTCCACCTCGCTTTCCACAGGGGTGATGACGGTGCGGCGGTCGTCGCCATACTGCTCCGCCAGGCCGGTGATCTCTTCCTTGATGATCCTGAATTTTTCCTCTTCGTTGTCCCGGATAAACTCCAGCTTCCCGATAGTGTTCAGAAGCTCCGCCCGCTCTGCGGCGATCTTCTGCCTCTCCATGGCGGTCAGCCGCTGCAGCCGCAGTTCCAGGATCGCTTTGGCCTGAATTTCGGAAAGGCCGAACTTTTCCATCAGCCCGTTTTTGGCCGTCTCCGGGTTTTCCGCCGCGCGGATGAAGGCGATCACCTCGTCCAGCCGGTCCAGCGCCATAATGTAGCCCGCCAGCACATGCTCCTTCTCTCTGGTTTTTCTCAGGTCGAACATTGTTCGGGCGGTCACCACAGAGCGCCGGTGCTCCACAAAATGGCGGATCATCTCTTTTAGGTTCAGCTGGCGGGGCCTGCCTTCCACCAGGGCGATCATTATCACGCCGAAGGTGTCTTGCATCTGGGTGTGCTTGAAGAGTTGATTCAGGATCACCCGGGCCGGCGCGTCCTTTTTCAGCTCGATCACGACCCGCATCCCCTTGCGGCTGGACTCGTCGCGAATCTCACCCAGGCCGAGGACCTTTTTCTCCTTAGCCAGGGTGTCTATAGCTTTTATTAGCCGCGCCTTGTTCACCTGGTAGGGGATCTCTGTTATCAGGATCCGCTCCCGGTCGCCCTTGCCCATCGGCTCTATCACGGCGTTGGCCCTCATCACCACATGGCCTCGGCCGGTGGCGTAGGCGGCGCGGATGCCAGCCTCGCCATGGATTTCCGCGCCAGTGGGGAAGTCCGGTCCCTTGATGTGATCCATCAGGTCGATCACGGCGCAGTCTGGATTGTCTATGTAGTGGATGACACCATTCACCACTTCGCGCATGTTGTGGGGCGGGATGTTGGTGGCCATCCCCACGGCTATTCCGCCGGAGCCGTTCACCAGCAGGTTCGGCAGCTTGGCTGGCAGCACGGTGGGCTCCTGCAGCGATTCGTCATAGTTGGGGATGAACCGGACAGTCTCCTTGTCCATGTCGGCCAGCAGCTCGGCGCTCATGCGGGAGAGCCTGGCCTCTGTGTACCTCATGGCCGCCGGAGGGTCGCCATCTACGGAGCCGAAGTTTCCCTGGCCGTCCACCAGTTGGTATCTCATGGAAAAGTCCTGGGCCATGCGCACCATGGTGTCGTAGATCGCCGCGTCGCCATGGGGGTGATATTTACCCATCACTTCACCCACGGCCTGGGCGCTTTTTTTGTGCGGTTTGTTGTATACGTTTCCCAGCTCGCTCATGGCATAGAGGATGCGCCGGTGGACTGGCTTGAGTCCATCGCGGGCGTCCGGCAGGGCGCGGGAGACTATGACGCTCATGGCGTAATCGAGGAACGAGGATTTCATCTCGTCTTCGATATCTATGGGCACTATTCCTGGGCGGATTTCTTCCATTGTTGTCGCTGTCTTTATGTATGTTTTCTGCGAATATTAAACCAGTTATTTTACCACTTTCCGCCAGGTTTATCAGGTTTTTAGGTGTTTGCAAAGCATTGAATGGAAAGGGATTGTAGGTTGACCGACATGTGAGGCGTATGGCCTGGCGGCATACGCGGCAAAGAGCGGGGGTATGGCGTGAAGTGGGGGCGGATTGTGGGGCGGAAAAGGGGGGCGAGCCCGCCGCTGGCGCCTTGATCCAACAGGCCGCCGCTCCCATCTATTGCCAGCGGTTTATTGACTTTACGTATCCGCTTGCATAGAATTTAACGATCCCTCTGCAAGAGAGGCGATAGGCTTGCGCATTGATCACTTCCTCATATGCCACGGAATCAGGAGTACTTACATGAACCACTATCGTCCAGACATCGACGGGCTACGCGCCGTGGCGGTGGTGTCGGTAGTGTTGTTCCACGCGGGGTTTGCTGGAGTACCGGGCGGGTTTGTGGGGGTGGATGTCTTTTTCGTCATTTCAGGATACCTGATCACCGGGATAATCCAGCGGGACCTGGAAAGGGGAGAGTTTTCGCTTGCCGGGTTCTATGAACGGCGGGCGCGGCGGATTCTTCCCGCTTTATATTTCATATTGTTCACCTGCCTGGCCGTCGGCTGGTTCATCTACTTGCCGATGGATTACAAGTTTTTAGGCAAGTCCTCCATGTCCACGGCGTTTTTCGCTTCCAATTTCTTTTTCTGGCAAGAGGGGAGCAACTATTTCGCGCGGGCTTCTGATTTTTTCACTCTGCTACACACCTGGTCGCTGGCGGTGGAGGAGCAATTCTATATCGTGTATCCGCCGATTTTGATGATGTTGTTCCTGTGGCGACTGCCGGTGGCGTGGATTATCGGCGGGCTTACTGTTATGTCGGTTTTTCTGACCTATATATTGGCTGCGCAATCCCCTGGAGCCGCGTTTTATCTGGCCCCGGCCAGGGCATGGGAGCTGGGCCTGGGGGCTTTGCTTGCGCATGGGGTGGGCCCGAAGATCGAGGGGCGATGGCTTCGCGAGGCGGTGGCGGCTTGTGGGCTTGCCGCGGTAATCGGGTCGGTGATGCTGATAGAGAGAAGTAACGCAGGCTTGGCGCTGCTGGTTCCCTGTCTTGGGGCGGTCGCCCTTATCCATGCGGGGGGCTCAGGCTCCAGCTTCGCCGGAATTGTATTGTCATGGCGCCCTGTAGTTTTCGTTGGGCTTATCTCCTATTCTCTCTACCTGTGGCACTGGCCCATCTTCGTCTTTCTGCGCGAGTATTCCGCCGATATATTCTTGCCAGAGGATGTGCGATACAAGGCTATGGCCGTCGCTGTCGTTTTATCGACCCTCACCTGGGCCTTTATCGAGCGTCCTTTCAGAAACCGCTCCTTTATGAAAAGGTCCACAGTGTTTGCCTTATCGGGAGCGGGGATAGCGCTGGCGGTGGGTCTGTCCGGGCTTATCCTTTCTCAGGATGGGTTCAGGGCGCGCATCCCAGACAGGGATCTGAAACTGGAAGAGGCGAAAGCCGAGGAAAACCCCTTGAGGAAAGAATGTTATGCCAGAAAACCGGAATCGGGTTTATGCGAATTCGGGATGGAGGGGGAAGAAAAAGGAGACTTTATCTTCTGGGGAGATTCGCATACCGACGCCATGATGCCTGGGCTGATTCTGGCGGCGAAATCTAAAGGTAAAAAGGGGGTTTGGGCTGGGACGGGCGGATGCGCCCCTATGCTCGGTTTAAAACGGCCGGACAATGAAAAATGCTTCCGTTTCAACAACGCGATTCTGGAGGTTATCTCACAAAGAACAGAGATTGAGACGGTTATTCTGCACGCGCGCTGGGCGCTAAACAAGACCGGAAGGCGGTTCGGAAAAGAGGGGAGAGAGGATGTTTTTCTTGTAAGCAGCGCCCATCCAAAGCCTTCTTATGAGACAACATCCATCGTCTTTGATGAAACTCTGCGAAATACAGTATCTACTATAAGGAAGCTGGGACGCAGAGTGATCCTGATCACCGGGGCGCCGGAGATCGGATGGGATGTCCCCCAAAAGCTGGAAACCTTCCAGGGGCGGAAAAACACGCTTCCGGATCCGCCTGACATTAATATTTATAACAAAAGAAACGGGGAGGTGAACTCGCTTTTAGAGGAGCTTGCCTCTGCTGATCCCGGTGTCCGGGTGGTGCATATCGAGGACCTGATCTGCCGTCCCGATTGCGCGATTGTCCGGGAAGGACGCCCTCTCTATCGGGACGACAACCACTTGAGCGCCCATGGCTCCCGAACTCTTGCCCCGGCTTTGGCGGAGCTGATATGGGGAACGCAAACCGCCGCCGCTTCCATCTCGCTTTCGAATTAGGCTCGTATGCCATGAGC
>JAOUNV010000456.1 GCA_029880775.1 Nitrospinota bacterium
CATCTCCCGTAGCAGCTTTTTCATTTTCGCGTCATAAGCCTTGCCGCTTTGCTCCGTTTTATCCCGCAAGGAGAAAAGCTCGTGGGCCATCTGCAGCAGGGCCAACACCGCCACACGGCTAAGGTCTGTGTGTCCCCCGATCCTGGAGGCGATCTGGCGCATCATCGTGTCCACATATTCGGCGTATTGGCGGGTTTTGGCGGGGTCTTCAGAGCTGACAATGGAAAGCTCCATCCCATAGACAGTGACGCTGACTCGTTTCCCCTCTTGCGCCATCAATCCTCCTCTTCGGACAACTCGTCCAGCTTTTCCATGGCCGCCCGCACCTTGTGGAGCACCACTTCACGCTCCATGATCAGGCGCTCCCGCTCCTCCACCATCTGCTTGAATTTATGATCCATATCATCGCCGCCGGTGGTGGTGGCCCTGGCCTGCTCCAGGTTGGTCTTCAACGAGTAAATTTGTTGCTTCAGGCTGCGGTTTTCTGTCTTGAGGGTGTTAATCCTCTCGAACAGTAGTCCCAGCTTCTGCTCAACTTCGTCGATAAGAGAAAAATCCATCCGGGCCAACCCGAAAACAAGTTGAGGCGCTACTTTACAAAGCGCTGTTATCTAATTGATATTGTGTCCGTAATATATCACCGGACAATGAAGAGGTCAATAGCCGAGGATAATTAGTGAACTTGTGTGCTCAGAACTGGAGGCGGTGAGGGAGACAACTGCGATCAGCTATCTTTGCCTTTACACTTGCACAGGACACGTAGATACTTCACCAGCCCCAGGATTTCCTTCTCTTGAAGTATAGTGGAAAATGGAGGCATGGCAGCGTCAAATCCCATGCTGTCACCACCACCCGATATTACCTTGCGAAGGTCTTCGTCGGTGCGCTGGCTCATGATCTTGGCGTCCGTATGGTTTCTCGGTTTTACCCCGTCACCCAGCAGCTCAGCCAATTCCCCATTGCCTTCGCCAGTTGCCCCATGGCATGTGGCGCAATGGAGCATATAGTTTTTCTTCGCCTTTCGTATGGCAAATGCGCCAGAGCCCGCTTCCCAGCGGCTGGAGTATAGGAATGAATCTTCCGTGTACTCTCTGGGGTTCGCGCTCATGCCTGTGGCGGTGGTGGTGTCTATGCTGGCGTTGGCCACGCCGATGAATGCGCAAAGCGCAATCGCGAAAAGAGATATGAACGCCGGTTTATTTTGCATAAGCCCTCATGGTTTCGATCCTTGCAGGCTCTCCCAAACCCGAGCGCTAATGCTATCCCAAGAACGGGAATAAATCAAGCCGCCGCCGATTCCCACTGGAGGCGCAAGACAACCCATACGAGAGCGCCTTGGGGACAGCAAAAACCTTGACAATTCACAACATAAATATATCAACGTTTGCAAACTTCACTTTACTCGCCAAATGATCATGTGATAGTTTGTATTACCTGGCCTGTGGCGGTTGGGGAGTTTCGTTAAGCGCGCCACAGGCGAAGCGGCTCATTGACTGGGGGTTAAGATTTTACCGTAACTTATTTTGGAGGGAGTCATGAATATCATCCGCATTCGCTTTTCCTTATTGACCATGATACTTGCCATGACATGGGGGTGCGTTACTGGTAATGTAAAGCCAGATTACACATTAAAACCTGGTGAAAAAGGGCTTGCCATATTTTCCGTCACCCAAAGCGGACTGGGTAAATCGTGGGAAACCAGTGTTTCCTTTCGCCAAGCCCGGAAACAATCAAAACCTTACAAAGGCAATATTCATAGCTTAGCTGTTTCCGGCCCTGGAAGGATTCCTGGTGGCACTATTCCGCTTGATTTTGACAGTGAAATGAAGGGTCGTTTAGTCTTCATTGAGTTGAATGAGGGGGTATATGAGTTATCCAGGTGGCAAGCTGCAAGGAATGAATATGGTGGTGTAAGGACATTATCCTCACCTAAACCTTTCTCATATGAATTCGCGGTAGTCGGCGGCAAGGCGGTTTACGCAGGCAACCTTCATCTAAGCATTGCAGTCTCTATCGGAAAGTTCAATTTGTCTGCCACTGACAAGCGTAACCGCGACCTTGATCTTCTGAAAGAGAAGCTCCCCAACGTCAGGAGGGAGGATATAGTTATCGACATTATGAAGAAGAATTAACCATAGACGACCTATGCCCAAATAAACGCGGGGGTGATCGCTCACCCCCGCTCGGCATCGACCAGATCCCGGTCAATGGCTCTCGTCTGATTAAAAATTCACATCAAGATTGAACTCAAGCGTGTTCGAGTTCATCTTCTCCCCGCCGATGTCGTTGTCGGCGTAGATGTTGTACCCGAACAACAGCCCCACGTTATCCGCCGCGGCATAGGCGAACCCGACGCTGGTGGCCCCAAAGGCGCTCTTGCCACCCATGTAGTCCAACGCCAGCCACCATTTGTCTGTCACCTGCAAGTCCCACGAGGCGAGCAAGCCGGTGTTGTCCTTCTTGCCGTCCTTGTCCACCAGCAGCTTTTCGTTTCCGCTGAAATATCCCACCGTGACCCGGCCCATGTCGCCGAAAGTCTTCGCCGCCACCACGTACATGATGT
>JAOUNV010000076.1 GCA_029880775.1 Nitrospinota bacterium
ACTGGAAACCGGCGCTGAACCGGTTCATGATCGAGTTCGCCGACAGGATGCCGGAAAAAGTGTAATCGGGCAGTTACACAGAATTATTTACAGGGTCTAAAGAAACGAGTCCAGCATACTCATCAGCCATGTCTGCTTTAATATCACGTCAAGGTATTTGTCTTCGCGACAACTGGGATATAGTTTCTGGTTCTCCAGTGCTTCAAAAAGGTCATATATCTAGTGAAGAAGTACTCAAACGATTGAAGAGTGTTAAGCTTTTATCAGAATCAAGTGTGGCCGGTGTGGGAGACTGTGTGATCTTCGCTAAGAATGTTGTATCCCCAACAAACTACGCAGCTTTCAGAGCAAGGCTAACGCTTGAGCATATTCTTATTGATATTGTTAAAGATTGGTCAGTAAGAATGGGGTTTTCATCTACCGAGGCGATTTCAACCCGGAATAGCAAAACACTTCCTAAGTTCTCTACTCATTGTTTCGATATTGTTGGGCCATCATACCTACATTCATTAACTAAGAAAAAAACGGGCTCACTACAATGCGGTTTTTTTATCGCGGACATCATTTGGCAAGATGATTTGAACGAGACGGGTGTTAGCGGGTTTCTTAGAAAGGTCTCAACACTTTCTTTTCTTCGTAATCTTGGCAGATTTCAACCTATGCTCGTCTCTAATAGCTTCACGAAGGATGCTCTCATGTTATGTCGATCAAAAGGTGTTATGGCTGTTACGCCGGACACTCTATTAGGACGCGATGTAGCACAAGCACTCTTAGAGCTTCTTGACACCTTGGAACGAGCAGCAGCCGTTGCAATTAAAAACCCAGAAAAGATTCAAGTCATTTTTGATAAACTGTCAATCATCACAGGCCTTTCAGGAAACCTACGTGGTGCGCTGTTTGAGATGGTCGTAGGAAATATGGTTAAGGCCTTACATGCTGGCTCCATAGACATAGGAGAAATTGTCACCGATCCTTTATCAGGGGGAAAAGCGGATATAGATGTTCGACTTGTAAAACAAGATGCCATCATTTGTTATGAATGTAAGGAGTATACATCATATCGGCAGGTGACTTTAGACGAAGTAAAGTATTGGCTGGAAAAACAAGTTCCTATTATCAGAGCTTCACAAAAAAATGAACAACGCTTTAGCAATAAAGATAGCGTTTTTGAAATCTGGACAACAGGTTCATTTGAGGAAAAAGCCTTGAAGTATTTAGATGAGAGAAAACAAAATATTAATAAATATGAAATCAATTGGCGTGACGGAGAATACGTTTTAAAAGAAGCTAAAAAACTTAATACCAATACAATCGCAAAAATTCTAAAGACACATTATTTCAAGCAAACGCCTGGTGCTGTATTAGGAATCGTATAAATGCCCGCTAATGGCCGAAAGCAAAAAAAATTCCGCAAACAGCCGTAGCACTCTTTAGGCCGAAGCCCTGGACATACAGCACTACTACTTCACCCTGAAGAAGGTTGGGTTGCCCTCCGGACGGGTTTTGCTGTGGTCATAAGGCGAATTGTCGATACGTTGGCATGGTCTCGTTCACCCCTCCACTGCGGAGGTGAAGCGATGTCCCTGACTGACGCAATTGCGAAGCCAGTTGAAAGGAAGCTGCTCACCCTACAACTTCTCCGCCTCGATTCCCGCCTTGATGATGTCAACGAAATCGTGCGCCTTCAGGCTTGCTCCGCCAATCAGTCCACCGTCAACATCCGGCAGGCTTAATAGCTCCAGCGCGTTGGCGGGTTTCATCGATCCGCCATAAAGAATTCGGACCTTCTCCGCCACGCCTGCGCCAAACATGGAGGAGAGCTTTGCCCTGATTTTCTCGTGAGCCTCCTGGGCCTGGGCGGGAGTGGCGGTCTTCCCCGTACCGATGGCCCACACAGGCTCATAGGCGATGGTGATCTTTGCCATGTTCTCCTCGGTGAGCCCTTTGAGCCCCCCATCCAGCTGGCGATGGAGCACGTCGAAGGTCTGCCCGGCGTCTCTCTCCTCCAGAGTCTCCCCGATGCAGACAATCGGTTTAAGCTCCGAGCCCAAAGCGGCGGCGGTACGTTTGTTCACAGTTTCATCGGTTTCGCCGAATATCTGGCGGCGTTCCGAATGGCCGATGATCACCCATTTGCATCCGGCCTCCTTGACCATCATGGGGGAAACCTCCCCCGTGTATGCGCCAGACTCTTCCCAAAACAGGTTCTGGGCGGCCACGTGGACGCTGGACTGGCCCAGGATGTCATACACGCTGCGAAGGGCGGTGAAGGGGGGCGCCACGATCACTTCCACCTTGTGCATATCGCCGCCATTCTTGATCAGGGCGGCTATCAGGTCCTGGGCCTGGCTGATGGTGTTGTTCATCTTCCAGTTGCCCGCGATAATGATCTTGCGCATTTTCTTCAGCTCCAGAGGTATGTTGTTTGCTCAGTCATGCGTCGTCCAGCGCCGCCAGACCAGGCAGAGTTTTTCCTTCCAAAAGTTCCAGGAACGCCCCGCCGCCGGTGGAGATGAAGTCCATCTCTTTGGTGGCGCCCGCCATATTCACGGCCAGGGCGCTATCTCCGCCACCCACCACGGTCAGCGCCTTGCTGCTTTTCAGGGTCTTGATCATCCCCAGCGTGCCGGCGGCGAAGGTTTTGGTCTCGAACACCCCCATCGGCCCGTTCCACACGATAGTGCCAGCATTGCACAGCGCTGTGTCGAAAAGGGAGATCGACGCCGGGCCGATATCTGGGGCGATCTTTCCTTTGGGTAGGTCGTGGAAGGTCACCAGTTGTGTCTTGGCGCCCTCCTCTATTTTGTCCGCCACCACGAAATCGACAGGCATGTAGAACTTCACACCCTTCACCCTGGCTTTTTCCAGCACCTTTTTGGCGCCTTCCAGCATGTCCGGCTCCAGGATGTTATCGCCGATCTCCAGGCCCCTGGCCTTCAGGAAGGTGAAAGCCATCCCCCCCCCGATAATCATGATGTCGCATTTATCCACCAGGTTTTCCAGAGCGTAAATCTTGCTGGATACTTTTGCCCCCCCCAGGATGGCCGCCAAAGGCCGCTTCGGCTCCGTGAGGGCGCGGGTGAAATACTCGATCTCCTTTTGCATCAGGAACCCGGCGGCGCAAGGCTTGACGAACCGGGTGATCCCCACAGTGGAGCCGTGGGCCCGGTGGGCCGCTCCGAAAGCGTCGTTCACATAAACATCCGCCAGCGAGGCCAGCTCTTTGGCGAATTCCGGGTCATTCTTTTCTTCTTCTTTGTGGAAGCGCAGATTTTCCAACAGGAGGGCATGCCCATCCTGCAAGGAGTCCACGGCGGAGCGGGCTTTTTCCCCAATGCAATCATCGGCAAAGTCCACCGGGCGGCCCAGCATAGACTTGAATACATCCAGCACCTGGCGCAGCGAGGCTTTCGGGTCCACCACTCCCTTGGGTCGCCCCATGTGGGAGGCGACTATAACTTTCGCCCCAGCATAGATGGCGTGACGGATGGTGGGCAAGGCCTGTTCTATCCTGGTGATGTCCGCCACCTTCCCCTTTTCCAGGGGGACGTTGAAGTCAACGCGAATAAAGACCCGCTTCCCCTTCAGGTCCACATTTTCGATGGAAAGTTTTTTCATGCCGATCCCCCTTTGATCGACGGCCCCGGCGCGCTCCCCAGGCGCCGGAGCCAGGATCAATTCTATAACCTGAGCTAGATCCCCTTGGAAGCGACGAACTTTATCAGGTCGCGCACTCTGCAGGAATAGCCCCATTCGTTGTCGTACCAGCTCATGACCTTCACAGTGGTCCCGCCCACCACATATGTTGTGCCCGCGTCAAAGATGCTGGAAGCCGGATTGCCGTTAAAGTCTTTTGAGACCAGCGGTTTGTCGCAGTATTCGAATATCCCTTTTAAGGCGCCTTCGCTGGCGGCCTTGGCGACGGCGTTCACCTCCTCCACGGAGGTGGATTTATCGGTGTTTATCACCAAGTCCACTATAGAGACGTTGGGGGTCGGCACTCGTATGGAGAGTCCATCCAGCTTTCCTTTCAGCTCCGGGATCACCAGGGCCAGGGCCTTTGCCGCGCCGGTGGTGGTGGGGATCATGGAGAGGGCGGCGGCCCTGGAGCGGCGCAAGTCCTTATGGGGCAGGTCCAGGATGCGCTGGTCGTTTGTGTAGCTGTGGATGGTGGTCATCAGTCCGTTTTTGATGCCGAAATTGTTCATCATCACTTTAGCCAGGGGCGCCAGGCAGTTGGTGGTGCACGAGGCGTTGGAGATCACATGGTGGGAGGCGGGATCGTACTTGTCGTCGTTCACCCCCAGCACTATGGTGATATCCTCCTGCTTGGCCGGGGCGGATATGATCACCTTTTTTGCGCCTGCCGCCAGGTGCTTTGCAGCGTCGTCACGCTTGGTGAACAGCCCGGTGGACTCCACCACCACGTCCACTCCCATTTCTTTCCAGGGCAGGTTGGCCGGGTCGCGCTCGGCTGTGATGCGAATCGATTTACCGTTCACGATCACGGCGTTGTCTCCCGCTTCCACCTGGTCTGGCAGCACTCCCATGGTGGAGTCGTGCTTCAGCAGGTGGGCCAGCGTCGCCGCGTCGGTGATGTCGTTTGCCAGGACGATTTCTATATCATCATGGCCCATGCAGGCCCGGAAAAAGTTACGTCCAATGCGACCGAACCCGTTGATGCCGACTTTTACCGCCATGTCCCCTCCTCGTTTGGATATATTTTCTTAAGTTTGGCTTTGGGATATAGTATATTCCCATCGAATGTCGAATGAAAGAGAAAGAACAGCCGGGGAAAACTCCGGCGCTGTATCACTATTTATGGAGGGTATGATGGCGGAAGAGATGCTAAGCGCGGGCAAATGGGCCAAGGAACTGGGCGTTCCGGAAGCTAAATTCAAAAAAGCGATCAAGGAAGCTGGCGTGCAGCCAGACGCCAAGAAAGGCGCCTGCGCGTACTATTCAAGGAAGACAGCGGAAAAGATGGTCAAGAAGGCGGGGAAATAAACCTGGCTCTCCGTAATCTCGGCAGGCTAGCCGACAGGCCAGCTTGCAGGGGATGGGGGGGCGGACTGGATCACCCCTGTATTCGGCGACCAGTGTATGACACCGCAAAGGCTGCGTATCGGATCCACACTCCGGCCGCCACCAGCCAGTAGAGGGGGCCACCTCCATGGAATTTTCTATAGAAGCGGGTCATCCCCCGGCTCTTGTGCAGTTCCACCTGCAGTGGAATACCCACGCCGCAGGCGCCCTTATGGTGCACCACATTTACAGAAGGGACGAACAGGACGGTGTACCCAGCCTGGGTGAACCGAAGGCACCAGTCCAGATCCTCACAGTGGAGGAAATAGCCTGCGTCCAGAGGCCCAACTTTTAGCAGCGCGATCCGGCGGACCAGCATGAACGCGCCGGAAATGGCCTCCACCGGCGCCGGGCCGTCCGGCAGCGGGGAGCCTGTCTGGTTGAAATCCTTCACGCCAAATATCCGTGATAATCCGA
The DNA here is from genome assembly GCA_029880775.1 of Nitrospinota bacterium. GTDB lineage: Bacteria > Nitrospinota_A > UBA7883 > UBA7883 > UBA7883 > JAOUMU01. The sequence goes on from JAOUNV010000076.1 coordinate 5,503, forward strand.
AGGCCTTCATGAAGGCGGTTTTTAAGGTCGGGATAGCCCTGCGGCATCCCACCTGCTCGGCTCCGTCCTCGTTTCTGATTACAGGGCCGGCCATCCCCGCCTCCGGATGGGCCGACAATACATTGAGCATCTTTTCTATGGTGGAGGGCTCGATAATGCAGTCTGGATTCAGCAGCAGGACAAAATCCCCTTTGGCCCGGTCCAGGGCGATGTTGTTGGCGGCGGCGAACCCGAGGTTCTTCTCATTCTTCATGATGACCAGTCGTTCATCGGCGCCGTGAAGGAAGCGCAGGTTTCCAACGCTGCCATCGGAGGATGCGTTGTCCACCACAGTCACGTCCACCCTGGCGGTGGAGGAGAGCGCAGCGCCGACACATTGGGCCAGAAGCCCTCCCGCGTTGTAGTTGACGATTATCACACTGGTCAGGCTGGAGCCTGGGGTGGGAGACTCTTGGGTGTTCGCCGATGTGGTCACTGGAATGTGGCGTCCATGTCCGGCCGGAAAGGGCCGGGATTGTATCCAAAATCGTTTTTGGCGGGGGATAAGTCAAAGACCATATCCATGGACATCCTGTCCGCAAGCTCCGGGCTCAGGTGGCTAAATGGCGGAAGCCAGGACAAGGCTCGCAGGCCACCTCTGGCCATCCATAACGGCGCCCGGACTATCCTCGGCTTCTTGCCCAGCTTTTCAAAAACCCTCTCCACCATCATCCTGTACGTCAAAGTCTCTCCCCCGGAAATATCGTATGCCTTGCCCCAGGCGTTTTCGCTCTCCAGCGTAGCCAGCGCCGCATGGGCCACTTCCCCGGAATGGACCGGCGCCCTGAGGCCCAGTCCTTGCCCCACCACGGGGAAAAACCCGAACCTGGCGATGAACCTGGCGATAGCGGTCACGTTTCCGTCCAACCCCTGGCCATGGATCATCGTCGGGCGAAGTATGGTCCATTCTATACCTTGGCGGGCGCACGATTCCATGACCGAGTTCTCCCCATCGCGAAGCCTGGCTGCCAGGGCCCTCTCCCCCGCGCTGGAGGAAGCAGCCTTCGTGTGGACGCTGGTGGAGCTTAAAGCCACCAGCCGACGCGCCGATGGAGGAAGGTTTTGAGCAAAGGCTCCGGTGACCCAAATCGGCGCCAGGCTGATGACAGACTCTATGCCAGCCTGGTCCGGCGAAGAGAAAGGGGCTGCGGAGATATCCATCTGGACCCATTTTATTAGCGTATCTTCGATCATGCCACTGTGGGAATGCAACCGCCTGGAAACAGCCGTGATGGAATAGCCCGCTCCGACCATGCGCGGCAGAAGAAACTTTCCGACCAGACTGGTGGCGCCTATAACTAGACAGTTTTTACGTTTCATAACAAGTAAATCACCATGCTACATTATATGCCGCAAAAAGGGTGATATTACGGCACATGTGCCTTGTTTACAGGAAATGGCACGTCCAAAAATAAATTTTACAGATTATTACTGGACAGTCGATCTGCGCCATAACGCTTTTGTATTCAAATACATACTTTTCTACTTGGCTTTCGCTGTCCAACAATAAGGACATGTTGCTAAATTTAAATTATGTCCAGGAGGGCATCCTGTTGAAAAAACGGGGGTTTTTGGTAGCTTGCGAGCGGCATGAACATTGCATACTATCGAGATGTCAAACAAAGTATCTTTTCCATTGCTTACATTAGTTTTCGCGAATCGCATTCTTTTGTTGAAGTATGTTATTTCAAAATGGCTATTTTATTCGTGCCCGAGGGATCCTTGCGGTGAAAGGATTGTGTTCCCCCATAATCATATTTCTCTCGGGCACGGATATGATCGTCATGCGTATCCATGGATCCGCGACAAGGGCCTCTGTCGCACTTATAGATTAGTGAATGATTCTTATTCTTTCTGAATTGTAGCAAATAACTGGAAAGAGAATACCCATGTTCGAACTCGCGAGTAAAAAGTCAATGGTTGGTCCCGTGATTGGTGGCAAGAGTGGCAATGAGGGTTGTCCTCCCGACATCGCCGGGGAT
>JAOUNV010000075.1 GCA_029880775.1 Nitrospinota bacterium
GCTTTTAGCCTCGGCGTCTGTCCCTGCGGTGGTGACCACGCTGATGTTAAGTCCCATCACCTTGCTCACCTTGTCAAAATCCACTTCGGGAAATATCAGCTGCTCCCGGATTCCCAGCGTATAGTTCCCATGTCCATCAAATCCCTTGCCGGAGACCCCTCGAAAGTCCCTGATCCTGGGGATGGCGGCTGTTATCAGCCTTTCCAGAAACTCGTACATCCTCTCGCCACGGATCGTCACCATGACACCCACCTGGGCGCCCTCCCGCAGCTTGAAGTTACTTATCGCCTTGCGCGCGCGGGTCACCACCGGCTTCTGGCCGGAGATCCGAGTCAACGTATACACGCCATCCTCGATGACCTTCGCGTTCTGCAACGCCTCCCCCAGCCCCATGTTCAGCACCACTTTCTCCAGCCGGGGGGCCTGCATCACGCTCTTGTACCCGAACTCTTTCACAAGAGCCGGAACTGTTTCTTTTTTGTATTTTTCCTTAAGGCCGGACATTTACTATCACCTCAACCCACGTCCATCATTTCACCGCATTTGCGGCATATCCTGACCTTCTTGCCATCCTCCAGCCGCTGGTGGCCAATTCTCACCGGCTTGTCGCACTTCGAGCAGAACAACTGCACGTTACTGGCGTCTATCTTCGCTTCCCGCTCGATTATCCCCCCCTGCCTTTGCTGCTGGGTCGGGCGCTGGTGGCGCTTTACGATATTCACCTTTTCCACTATCACCCTTCCTTCAGACGAGATCACTTCTAAGATCTTCCCCTTCTTGCCCTTGTCGGCGCCAGCGATCACCACTACCACGTCATTTCTCTTCACGCTTATGGGGCGCTTTTTTACACTTCTTTCCATCAGAGCACCTCCGGGGCAAGCGAAACTATTTTCATAAACTCTTTCGCCCGCAGCTCCCGACCCACCGGGCCGAATATGCGGGTGCCTATCACCTCGCGGTCGTCATTCAAAAGCACCGCAGCGTTCTCGTCAAACTTTATATATGTCCCATTGACACGGCGTATCCCCTTGGAAACACGAACCACCACGGCATTGCGCACAGTCCCCTTTTTCTCTTTCGAGTTAGGGATCGCCTCTATTATGGAAACCTTTATAAGATCCCCAATGGTGGCATACCTTCGGTGATGCCCACCCATAACTTTTATGCAGCGCACCCGGCGAGCCCCGGAATTGTCCGCCACCTTAAGAACTGTTCTAAGTTGTATCATTTTCTACGCCTCGCTCAGCTGGTGCTCTTGGCGATTACCTCGCCCACGCGCCATCTTTTCAACTTGGAAATGGGCTTTGTCTCCACGATCCTTACAGTATCGCCCACCTTCAGGCCTTCTTTTTCGTTGTGCGCGTAATACCGCTTGCTTCGCATGATAATCTTCTTGAACAGAGGATGCGTCATGCGGCGGCTCACCTTCACCACCACGGTCTTTTCCATCTTGTCACTAACCACAACGCCTACCCGGGTCTTCGACACACCCCGCTTTTTCTCCGTTGTCATTCGGCCACCCCACTGTCCGCAGTCGTGGCCGCAGCCGCTTTCCCGCGCTGATTCAACGCTGTTAAAGCCCTGGCGATATCCCTGCGGATATTGCGAAGTTTCACGGGGCTGTCCAGCTGGCCGGTGGCGTGCTGAAACCTCATCTTCATATAGCTCTCTTTCATCTCGCCCAAGCGAATCTTCAGCTCCTCACTAGGAGCCTGGGCCAGCTCTTCAAATTTCATATAATAAAACTCCTTTTCTCACTATTGAGAAATCTGGTCTTCAAGGGCAGTTTGTAAGCGGCCAACCTCATAGCCGCCTGGGCGGCGGCGGCGTCAACACCATCCAGCTCAAACAGAATCCTGCCTCGCTTCACCCGCGCCACCCAATACTCCGGCGCGCCTTTTCCCTTGCCCATCCTGGTCTCCGCTGGTTTGGAGCTGACAGGCTTGTCCGGGAATATCCGGATCCACAGTTTCCCACCGCGCTTGACATGGCGGGTGATGGCGATACGGGCAGCCTCGATTTGCCGGTCTGTTATCCATCCAGGATCCAATGTCTGCAGAGCGAACTTGCCAAAGCTTATGCTCGACCCTCTCCAGGCGGTACCCTTGGTCCGCCCCTTCATTCTTTTTCGGTACTTGACCTTTTTCGGCATCAACATGGGCTTACTCCCCCCCTTCCGTCAAAGGCTCATCTTTCGCCATGTCCGCCTTGGCGGCCTCCACAGCTTCTTCCACCTTCAGCTGGCTGCGAAGCCTTCGCTGCTCTTCCAGCCTGCGCGCCTCGCGCCCGAAATACTTGTCACCGGTATATACCCACACCTTCACGCCGATGATCCCGGTGGCGGTCTTTCCCGCCGCAAAGCCGTAATCTATGTCCGCCCGAATCGTCTGTAGCGGAACACGCCCCTCGCGATACCACTCTGTGCGGGCTATGTCCGCCCCCACCAGCCTGCCGGCGCAATTTACCCGGATTCCCTTGGCGCCGAACTTCATCGCTGTATGAACCGCTTTTTTCATCGCCTTGCGAAACATCACACGCCGCTCCAGCTGCAAAGCGATGCTCTCCGCCACCAACTGGGCCGACAACTCCGGCTTGCGCACTTCTTTAATATCCAGCAGGATCTCTTTGCCTGGAGTCATCTTCTGGAGTTGAAGCTTGAGCCGATCCACTTCCTGGCCTCTTTTTCCAATGATAATACCTGGGCGGGCGGCGAATATCCGGATCTTTACCTGGCTTCCTTTTCTTTCGATTTGGATGCTGTCTATCCCCGCGTGAAAAAGATCTTTTTTAATATACGCGCGAAGCTCAAGATCGCTGTGGAGATCATCCTTATAAGTGGATGTGCTATACCAATTAGAATCCCAGCTCCTGATGGCGCCCAGCCGAAATCCTATGGGATGTACTTTTTGACCCATTGATTAATCCTCTTTCTTCTTTTTCACGGGCGCTTTGGCCTTGGCTGTGGATTTCTTCTTCGCCGCCGGCGCCTCTTTGGCCTTGGCCACGGATTTCTTTTTTGCCGCCGGCGCCTCTTTGGCCTCTTTTTTAGGCTTCGCCGATTTCTCAGCGCCCTCCTTGGCAACTACTTTTTTGGCTGCAGCCTTCTTGGCCGCGCGCTTCTTTGCTTTTTTGGCTTCCTCTTCCGCCTGACGCCTGGCTTCCTCTTCCTTGGCCGCCAGATCTTCCTTCACAACAATAGTGATGTGGCTGGTGGGGTGGCGGATGATGTCCGACCGCCCCCTGGCTCTGGGCATATTGCGTCTGTAACATGGGCCGCCGTTCACCCAAACCTGACTCACCGCCAGGATGCCGGTGTCTTCCACCTTCTTTTCCTCGGCGTTGGCCACGGCGGATTTCAACAGCTTGAGCAACACCTGGGCGCCCCTTTTATTGGTAAACGAGAGGATCTTCTCCGCGTCCTCCACATTTCGTCCGCGTATCATGTCCGCCACAAGCCTAGTCTTGTAGGGCGATACCCTGTAAAATCGCAGCGTGGCGCTGGCTTCTATTGCTTCCATTCGAGGCCTTATTATTTGATAAAACACAACCGGCGCCGAATCGTAAATCCGACGCCGCACATCAGGTCGGCTAACCGACCGTCGCTGAGAATAAGCGTGTAAGTATAATTTCGGGCAAACCCCCTGTCAACATAATTGTTTACGATTTTTCATTCGCCGTCCATATAGCGGTAGGAGCCAGTAAAAACATGTGGCCAGCCATCTCTGATCAAGCACAATTTCCAACCCAAGGAATGATAAAATCATCGGCATTAAGAATATGGACCGGCGGCCACCAAACAACCAGGGAGCAGGACAAATGAGAATTATCATCGCGGGCACAGGAGGCGTGGGGGGATACTACGGCGCCATGCTGGCCCAGGCCGGGCACGAAGTCTTCTTTATCGCCAGGGGCGCCCATCTGGAGGCGATAAAACGTGACGGCCTGGCGGTGAAAAGTTATCTGGGCGATTTTTCCGCACGGGCTCAATGCGGACCAGACTCCACCGATTTCGGCCTGGCGGACCTTGTCCTGGTCTGCTTCAAGACTTATCACACCAGGTCCACAACCGGGCTCTACGCCACCTGCGTGGGGCAGAAGACCATGGTTCTCTCTCTGCAGAACGGTGTTAACGCAGATGCGATCCTGGCCGAGCGCTTCGGCGAGGAGAAGGTGATGGGAGGGGTAGCGTTTATCGGCTCTAGGGTGAAGGCGCCGGGGGTGGTGCTGCATACAGGATTCGGATCAATGGCCTTGGGGGAGATATGGGGCGGGCTCAGCGACAGGGCCAGGGAGCTGGGGGACATGTTTGCCCAGGCGAAGATAAAGTGCCGTGTCAGCGGCGATATAAAAAAGGATAAATATTCAAAAATGGTGTGGAACGTCGGATTCAACGGTGTCTGCGCCATCGTCGACTGCTCCGCTGGCGAGGCCTTGAAGTCCGCCTCCACACGCACACTGATCCGGACAGCGATGCTGGAATGGATCGCGGTGGCCCGGGGGGCGGGTGTGGACCTGGATTATGAGCTGGCGGACAAGAACATCGAGGCCACCGAAAAGGGAGGGGAAGTGATCCCATCGATGGTGATGGACAAGCGCAATGGTCGCCTGCTGGAGACAGAAGCGATCAACGGCAAGGTCGTCGAGCTGGGAATAATGCAAAAGATCCCCACACCGCTGAATCAATTCATCGTGGACATCCTGGACTTCCACAATAAAAAGATAAAAAGCTCGGGTGGCGGCGTATAGAAGCCCTGTAGGCCCGGCCAGAACGCAATCAAACAAAAGACCGCCCCACTCTCTTGCTGCCGCAAGAGAGTGGAACGGCGCTGTTACTCACTAGAATCCCGGCAATCCTCCGCCGGAAATCACTTCCGCCTGGCCGCCCTTCGGCTAATAGGAAATCGTTACCTTAGACGGTCGCCTCCACCTCTCCATACAGACAGCGTTCGCATTTGTGATTGTCCAACCTTCCACAGTTGACACAGGAGACTTCATCAGGCAGAACCCTGAGCATCCCGCCACAATGGTAACAGTGTGATTTCCCATATGTTATTTCTTTCTTGCGCTTTACATGTTTTTCGCGCAAGGCCGCTTTTTTGCTGGTTCTCGTTACAGCTTTTTTCGTGTGTCTCATCTTTTTGACTACTCCTTTTCACCTATTAAAAAGATGGTTCATTTCATATAAAGATGCAAATGGTTTTAATAATTCATTTGCGGAATAACATGCTATACTTTGGGGTTAAAATCAAGAGAAATCAGAGTGAGGCCATCCGATGTCTGAAATAAAATTATACAGCACCACCTGGTGCCCCGATTGCCATGCGGCGAAAAGGGTGCTGGACGAGAAGAAAATCCCATACAAATTGATAGATATCGATGAAAATCAGGACGCTATCCCGATCATCGTTGCCGCCAGGGGGAAAAAAGTGGTTCCCACCCTGGAATATAAAGGGGCGTTTATGGACGGTAACCATTTCGACCTGGCCAGGTTTGAGGCTGAGCTAAAGGAATTGCTGAACCGTTAGGTCTTATTTTACGCCTCGCCGAAAGTTAACTGATCCTTTACTGTTCACCCCGATGGCGACCTTTGGATGGTTTTGGGGAGCGGCCCTGGGATATTTCCCCAGGCTTCCTATTGCTTTTTCCTCTCCCGCAGCTTCTCGTTTTGCAGTTTAAGTAGTACCTTTAGCTCTTCGTTTTCCGAGGTCAGCCTGGCCACTTCCGCCTCCGCTTCCATCAGCCTCCTGGCCAGTTTAGCCGGGTCCTTTTTCTCCTCCATCGGTATAAGCTTGATTTCCACACCGTTGTCCCGGGACACCACCGCATGCCTGGCGTCACTTTTCAACGTGATCTCCAGCCGGACGGCGTCTGCTTTCCTGAATTCATACACAGAGATCTTATCCACAAGCTCATCGTCCATGGTGATGGGGGCGGATGGGATACGGCTTTTCGCCGGGCGCATCTCTACCACCAGCCGGGTGGGCTTCTCCAGCCTGAATGTTGTGTACTTGACGGGTACATTGGTAACCAGGATTATGGTTTTTTCCGCCAGGTTCATGGATATCTTGATATCCAACAGCTCCGCCATTACGGGGGCATTGTCCATTTGTATTGGCTGAGGTCCAGGCTGAGCCATACTCACCGTCCGTGTTGTTTTGCATCCAGTGACAACTATGGCGACGACGAGCAGGAAGCACACCGCGCACCATGTGATCGGCTTCATAAATTGGTTTGATCGGTTGGTCACAGGCATAGGTGGAATATAGCGGTAAGTCGACCGCTGGTCAAGAGGGCTGTGGCGACATGGGCGGAAAATATTAGTTCCATCGGGGAAACTATCCGTGTCGCCCGCTTGGCCCATGGGATGACCTGCGCTGTAGCGAGGGTTCTATGTCCTTCCTTGACCACTTTTCCGGCATGGCAATAAAAAACCTCCGCCCCTGGTGGGACGGAGGTTCTGACTTATAACTTAGCTACAAGCAAGGCCTGAAGGCTTAGAAGCCTCGGCTCAGCCGCCGTTCGCCTTCATGTACGCGATAATATCCTTCGCGTCCTGTTCGGTCATCTTCGGGGCCTTCATTTTCGGCCTTTTCTGCTTCTCTTTACCGATATCTTTCTTCATCTGCTCGGTTTCGGCGCTACCATCTTTCCAGGTACCCTTGGTGTCGGTCAGCCATTTCACCAGCCACTCTTCGCTACGTTTGCCAGTGACACCAGCCAATCCAGGACCAACTTTTTTCTTGGCGGAAAGGTTGTGGCAATTCTTACATTTTTTCGAGCCCCAGAGCGCTGCGCCATCACCGGCTGCAGCCTGGCCGGTGAAACCTACGACGAACGCCAAAGCCATTACAATGACAAGTGCTCTCTTCATAATTTTCCTCCCTAAGATTTATCTTTCGATTAAAAACGAAACAACGGCTTTTACCCGTGGTTTTAAAAGCCCCCATTAGCGCCTTATCATCTTATCTCCATGCCTTTTATGTCAAGGATATTTTTCCGGACACTATGATAAAAAACAAAAAAAAGCCCGGCCATGGGCGCCGGGCAAATCTGAAAACACCTTGCGATGTTTAGATGTCGTAATACATGGTGAATTCATAGGGATGCGGCCTTTTTCGCAATTCCCCCACTTCGCTTTCTCGCTTGTAATCGATCCAGGCGTCGATCATGTCCTGGGTGAACACATCCCCCTTCAGCAGGTAGTCGTGATCCGCTTCCAGAGCGTCCAGAGCGTCTTCCAGGCTTCCTGGCAACGACGGAATCTCAGCCAGCTCCTCCGGGGAGAGGCCGTATATGTTCTTGTCCATAGGGGCGCCAGGATCTATCTTGTTCTGAATGCCATCCAGCCCCGCCATCAGCATTGCGGAAAACGCCAGGTATGCGTTGCAGCTTGGATCGGGGAACCGGACCTCCACCCGCTTTGCCTTCGGGCTGGGGGAGTACATCGGGATCCTGATCGACGCTGATCGGTTGCGGGACGAATAGGCCAGGTTCACCGGGGCCTCGAAGCCGGGCACCAGGCG
>JAOUNV010000457.1 GCA_029880775.1 Nitrospinota bacterium
CTGAACCGATCACCGCGGCCATGCGGCCTATTGTCTGATACAGCTGGGGCGCCTGTTTTTCGTGAGTGTCAATTGCTTGAGTCGGCATCTGGTCTCTCCTTTAGTTGAGGATAATTTTTAAAAATTCCGCCCATTAAAAGCCCCTCGGCCCGTACCTTGGCCCGGTATCCCATGCCGCTCCTTTTCGGCAGGCTGTCCATCGCCTCATGGAGAACGTCCAGGGCGAACTGCTTCAGCCTCTTCAGCCAATCGAGTTCGGCCTCGTCATGGGTCTTGTCCACGGAGTCCCACAGCCATGGGAAGTACTCGTCTTCCCATCGGCGGGAGTAGGATTCCGCGGCCTTGTCCCGCCATGATGAGGCTTCCCGCTTGTTGATATCAATCCTTTCAGGGCCACCTTCAAGCAGGCTAAGGATCGCCATTTTCAGAAACCTGTTCTGGATTTGCCCGGCGTATTCGATCCCCTTTTTACTAAGCTCGGCCAGTTCGTTCTTTTTAGAGGAATCGTGGGAAACGATCCCTGCCGCTTTCGGGGGAATCATGATCCTGGCCTCGTGGAATCCATTGGTCTTGCAGTTTCCGCCAGCCAGAACCGAGGCATGAAACAGGCAATCCCCTCCGCCTCTCCCCTTGTCCGGTCGGCTCATGAAGGATTGCTCATAGCCCTCCTGGAATATCAAATCCCGCAGAAGCCGGGCGGTGAAACCGGATTCAGACACGGTGAGCGCTGATCGAACTTCATCTGTATTTTTTGTCTTTACAGGTATCCATGGGTCTCCGACGTGCCCTTTAAATTCTTTTGCCTCGATTCGGACCGAATCCGTCGGGGCGCCCATGGCTAGGATCGAGCCATTGGCGTCCACAATCCGGACGGCGCGGCTAATTTCGATAAAAAATGGATCCAGCGAATCAAGACTCAAGGAGGATTTCAAGTCCCACTCCAGGGTCCACAGCAATGCATGGCCGTCATCCTTGTAGGGATGGCTTTTCAGGATTTGCGGCCTAGCCTCTATGAGTTTGGCGCAGTCGCGCCTCCATCGGGCGCCCGGAGAGGAGTTATATATCAGCGAAACGAACGGCCTGCTGCCGGATCCGCTATTCATTCTCGCGATTCCGTAATTGTATCTTCCGGAATATGGGCTCATGGTCTGCATGCTGATCAGCGCCATGGCCCATAGTTCCAGTTCGTCGGCCTTTGCCATGGCTATCTTCATATCATGGTTTTTCGACGTGATCAGCGTATCCAATCCATCGGGTGTGGCGGCCTTGGGTTTGAAGTTGTCTTCGAAGAATTTCTTGGACACAACAGGCGGCTGCATGAACGCGGGTTTTTCGGGATCTTCCACCACCATCGTCCAGGCGGAATCGTCGTTTCCGCCGGAAAGGCGCCGCATGGCCTGGAGCCAGAATTCCTCCGGCTGAACGGGGTTGGGTTGCCCCTCCCGCGCCAGGCACAGCCCAGCCAGGTAGCACAGGAATACATGGAAAGCATCCGCCTGGTGGCGCCGAAGTCTGACAATGGAGCGGACATCGTCCTTCCCCAGCGCCGCCAGCAAGCCGGGCAGGCTCAACCTCGCGCCACCCGTCCCTGTGATGACAGAGAAAAAAGGTTCTTCCAGAATGTTCATTTTTCCTCCTCCAGTCCGAAACGTGAATATGTGTAGGTTTTGTTTCCAAATGTAAATCTCACCGGCTCATCCGGGCCGCTGATGATCTCGGCCTTGTTCCCCACCTCACCACCGGGCGCCATGTGATGGGGGACGATCATTTCCTTTATCTCTACCCCGAACGGGCTCAAGAAAGGGGCACTGAACTCCACAACCCTGTCCTCGGCTCCCAGGCGGGTCAACTTGTTTCCGAAATCGCCGAACTTGGCCGAATCATCCGGGGATTCCGGGTCGTAAAAAGGCTTGTCCAGGATTGGCAGGATCGACACGTCTCTGGCCGACACCTTTTCCGCCAAATCGCTTCCATGCCTTGCGTTCAAGTGTCTTTTCCACTTCCCCCCGGTCAGGCCATTCAGCTTCTCCGGATGAGTTGCGCTTTCCACCAAAAAACGGTTGTCCGCGGGGATGTTCAGGACCGGCCGGGCATGCAGGCAGTCCAGCGTCAGGCGCAATATCCCGACATTCTCGTATACGCTGCCGATACCCTCGCGTTTGATGGCTTCCCCCCGGTCGTTCAGGAAGGACTCCATCGTCATATCCTCCGGGACCAGCACCGCCACCCTGCCGCTTCCGTAGCCCAAGGGTCGGCGCGGTTTATCGCGACGATGGAGACGGCCTATCCTTTGTAACAACACATCCATGGGACAAAGGTCGGTGATCATGAAATCAGCGTCCAGATCCAGGCTTTGCTCCAATGTTTGCGTGCCGACCAGGATCGCCGGTCCATCCGCCGAGCCCTTGCCAAACATGGAAGAGACCCGAACGTCCATGATCTCCCGGTCCGGGCGAGCGAATCTTCCATGATGCGGGCAGGTTACGTTCTCCACCCGGAACAGGACGCCGGAAGGAATTGAAGGGTCTTGCTCCATCGCACGCAGAAATTTGTTCGCCCTGG
>JAOUNV010000077.1 GCA_029880775.1 Nitrospinota bacterium
CCCAACCCCACATCCAGAGGGAATGGGGCCAGCCTGAAACCTCCATCGACCTCAAACTCCAGCCCTGTCGGCAGGGTGGCAAAATTGGCCGTCTGCTGGCCCTCGTATTGCGCTGTCTCGTCTACAAAAAGCATCCAGAAAAATGAGGGAGAGGCCACCTTAAAATTTAAATACGGCCCTGGGCCATCCGGATTTATATGAAAGGCAAATCCGAGGGTGATCTCAAAATCCTCATGATCCTCCAGAGTTCCATGTGGCCTGGAGAATTCGGATGTGTAATATCGGAATCCCACATACACCCCTTCCGGCGTTCCGGCAAAGCTCCTGCTCTCGAAATTCAAAGAGTAGCGCTGGCGCCTCGATTTTCCCAGCGTGGCAAACCGCGCCTCGGCGGTTTCATACTCAAGGGAGGAGTGGAAACCGCCCACGGAGTAGGCCACACGGTATAGCATGGCCGGGCTCCATTCCGCCATATCCCCCTCCGCTCCCCGGCCCTGTGGCGCTCCAAGGTCGGCGCCCCAGACAGACCACGATTCGTAATGGGGCTCCATAGAAAAACTCAGGACCGGGGCCTGCGCCCAGGTCGGGGCCTGCGCCCAGGTCGGAGCCTGCGCCCAGGCCGGAGCCTGCGCCCAGGCCGGAGTGGCCGAAAACCATACAAAGGCCGCAGCCCACGCAATTCGTGGCATAACATCTCCGTTTATAATTGAGAGCGACAGAGCCCTGCCGCCCCGGGAGAGGCGCCGGCGCCCCTATGTGGATGTTTCCGGACCTGTTTACCTGTTTCGAGAGATAAAGGGCTCGACTTTTGGCTATTTAGGTGGGGAGGGCGGAAAAGCTATGGTTTAGCAACGATAAGAGGGATGCGCGTTTAGACATTTATCGTAGAAGCTGCCGCCATACGGCTAGCTCAATGGGTTGTGGGTTTATTATTTCTTGGGCAGTTCCTGAGTCGGGTGTGACTTGAAGCTCATCTTGGCATGCAAAAACCTGCCGACAGGATTGGTAATGGCAAAGTAGTGCATGAGGCTGTAGAAACGGGGGAAGGTGGACAAGGTGTCCTTGACCAGCATGGCCACCCTTTTAGGGAAGGATTTATTCAGTTGGGTTCGGTAATTGAACATAAGGAATTCATATTGGATCCGCCACCTGGGAAACCCGGGAAGGTCCAGAACGGCCCTTATGCGTTCTGCATTAGTGTCCATAGTTTTGGGAAGCAAGCCCATCCGCTTGGTGGTCTCGTAAAGGTCTGTACCAGGGTAGGGGTAAAAAATACTGCAATAAACCATCAGGGGCCTGGCCCTTTGCACCAAGTCGACCGTCTCCCGATATTCCTCCAACGTCTCCCCTGGGATGCCCATCAGAACGAAGAAAACAACGTCGATTCCCCGCTTCCTGGCTTCATCGCAAAAATTAAGTACATCTTCATTTGTATACTTCGGGCGCTGCAGCGCCTCCTGGCGGACCCTTTCGCTGCCCGATTCCAACCCTATATTCACGGATGTGAAACCGGCCTCCTTCATATCGTCCAGAAGTTTCGGATTCTCCCGGACCTTCTTCGATATCGCCAGGTTTACGCCGAAATTGACCGGTGTCTCCCTTTTTGAGTTGAATTCCTTCAATTTATGAAGAAGCTCAAATGAAAACTTCAGGTTTGCGCCAAATGTCTCCACTTCCAGATAGATGCCGTTGAGTGAAGGCCATCTTTCCATTATCTGGTCAACTTCCTTTATGATGTTGTCATAAGAACGAAAGCGCACATAACGGCCCTCAGCAAGCTTGCTAAGAGCCTGGTTGCTACAATACGTGCATTTGAACGGGCATCCGCGCCCCAGAAGAACCGAGGCCATGCCGGCTCCTGGATCGGCGATCCAGGGGACCCACATCTCCCTATCGATAATAGAAGTGGCGTCGATATCTTCATGCAATTTCCCTATCGGGTTTCGCTCAATGACGCCATCCTTTCCCCGAATCCAAAGGTTGGAAATCCCGGAGGGGTGGTCGCCTTTCTCCAGGCTCTTGATCAGCTCCAGGATGACTGTTTCCCCCTCCGACCTGCAGATAGCGTCAAAGCTGGCTTCAGCGATCGCGCCTTCCGGGTCAAGAGTAGCGTGGTGCCCTCCCAAAATCGTGAATACTGATGGATTCTCGGCTTTCACATGGCGGGCCATGCGGCGTATATCCGGAAAACGTGTGGTGACGGCGGTAAAGCAGAACATATCCGGCTTAAAATCGCTAATTAGACGGCCAATCGTTTCCGGAATATCCATACTTGGGGATAAAACAAGCATCTGAACGTTGTGACCGGCGTTCTTCAATACCGTGGCGATAGTCGATATTCCGTGCGGGACGGAGTCTTGTTTAGGAATGGGCTTAGCGGGGGTAGCGTACCGTTCCACTGAATGTACAGTAACTATATTCATTTCCCCTCCTGCCCGCGATTTCGCGAAAAAAATGAAAATCCGCCGATCACCTCCATTCTATATTAGCAGATATTCTAAAATGAATCTGTATATCGGCGTAAATTTTTCACAAGGTTTTAGCCTTGTCCATATTCCACTGCTCGCGTTCTCAGTGGCTTGGGAGTTGTATCTTTGGCGTTTACCCTGTTGGCGGATCGATAGGATTGATTATGACTCCTGAGGATGGATATTTGTTGACCGGGAATTTACCTGCCGACAAACGCCGATTTCGTTAATAAATCAAAAAATGATATTCTATAGGCTTAACTCAAAGGAATTCTGGATGGATTTGACCGCGCCGCCGAAGCGCGTACCGGGAAAGATTCGTCCTTGAGCAAAGACCGACGAATATCATGAACGAAAATGACACCCTCGGGCGCTACGAGATCATTAAGCAGCTCGGGCAGGGAGGCATGGGGATTGTCCTTTTGGGCAAGGATCCCAAGATAGACCGGCAGGTGGCGCTGAAAGTTATCCACCACAAAAACTTTACCGACCCGGACCACGAGCAAGAGACCGTTAAAAGATTTCACATGGAGGCCAAGGCCGCCGGGAAGCTGAGCCATCACAACATCGTGACAGTCTACGATGTGGGCGACCAGGACGACGTGAGCTATATCGCCATGGAACTGGTGGAGGGGCGCGACCTTTCATCCATTATCAAGGAAAGGGGGAGGCTTTCGTTCCAGGAAGCCACCAGCGTCATCGTCCAGGTGGCCATGGCGCTTTCCTACTCCCACGACCATGGCATCATTCATCGCGACATCAAGCCTGGAAATATCATGATCGACAAGGCCGGCGTGGTGAAAATAACTGATTTCGGGCTGGCCAGGCTCCAGGAGGCGGAAGCCATAACAAAGGCGGGGCACACCGTCGGCTCCCCGCTTTACATGTCGCCAGAGCAACTGCAAAGCGGGGACATAGATTTCCGTTCCGATATCTTCAGCATGGGAGTGGTGTATTACGAACTGCTCACCGGCGCCCGCCCTTTCGATGGCGAATCCATGTCGGAAGTGATCGATAGAATCATGGACAAAGAGCCCCTATCGGTCACCACTCTGGTGGAGGATCTGCCTCCTAGAGTGAACACCATACTTGCCAAAATGCTGGCCAAAAGCCCCAGAAACAGATACCAGACCGCCGGCGCGGCAGCCAGGGATATCAAAAACCTGCTGGCCCTCCCGGATCCATTTAAAAGCATGACAGAGTCCGACGCCAGGCTCACCACCCATTTCCCTGGAGAGATGACACCGCTCCAGCCTTTCAAGAAAAAAGTCCGGCCAAGCCCCCCCACCCTGCGAAACCTTGCCCTGGCGGTTATCCTCGGGGCGCTGGTGGCCCTGTTGGGAATATTGGTTTTAGGGGGTGAGTCCGACAGAACATTAAGGACAAAAGACGCGATAAATAACATGGCGGATGGAATCAGGGAACTCTTCGCCCCAGCGCGCCCGATCAAACAACCACCCCCCCAGCCGGATGACGCGCAAAAATTAACCAGGCAGGTGGATGGCTACCAACCGAAGCCGACAGCGCCAAAACCTGGGTTGCCTGAGCCGACAGCGCCACAACCTGAGCAGACAAAGCCTGCGCAGACGCAGCCAGCCATGCCTGTGAAACCGGAGCCTTTACCAAGGCCTCTTGCCCCGCCTGAGGTCCAGCCTGGGAAAATCATTCTTAGAAGCGATGTGGAAGGCGAAGTGTTTATAGACGGCGAAGCGGCCGGCAAAACACCGGTGATCGATTACCCCGCGCAAAAGGGTGACCATACTATGGAAATCCGGGCCGAAGGGTATCAACTATGGAAGAGAAGCGTAAAGGTGATGGGGGGGGAAACCCTCGATTTCGAAGCTTCCCTGACCTTGGCCGAGGGCGCTTTGCTGGTATTGTCCGACCCTGCAGGCGCCACTGTTATTTTTCAGGAACAGCAAAAAGGAGCCACCCCTGTCGTGATCACCGGCTTGCCGCTGGGTGTGTACCAGGTCCGCCTGGAAAAGAAAGGATACTTTCCCATTACCGAAAAAGTGCGGCTCCACAAAGGTCGAGGGGAAAGGGTGACTGGAGTGCTTTCCAAGGGCGCCAGGCTCATAGTCTCCGCCGACGAAGGCGCCATGGTGAAAATTGACGGCAAGAATTCCGGCGCCGGTGTTGTCGAGGCTTTGCTTACCGGTGGCGCTCATGAGGTGGAAGTCTCCATGGAAGGACACAAAGCTGTTCGCAGAACCGTGGAAACCACTGTGGGCAAGGAGACGAAGATTGATGTCCGCCTCGATACGATCAAATTCGGCTCCATAAGGGTCAGCGCGGCTCCCTGGGCGCAGATTTATATAAACGGCAAGCGATACGGAACCACCCCAAGAACCCTTACCAGGATCCCCACAGGATATGTGGAAGTTAAGCTGGTAAACCCAGGCTACCAACCTTATGTCGCGAAAATTATGATCAGGCCTGGTCAACGCGCCCGCATGGCCCACACTTTTACGGATGAAGAGGCTATCGACACCCCCGCCAACCGGACCACCGCCCCGAGGACACCTAAGCATGATTGAGCGCGCGGGTTTGCTTCCGGCGTCCCCTGGCCACCGCCCATCCATGGTTTTCAGAGCTATCGTGGTGACGTTGGCCCTGGCCATGGCGGCTCTTCTGGCCTCGACTGCCAGCGCCCAGCAACAGCCTACTATCCTGGAAACCGGAGTGAAGGCATACCAGATAGGTGAGCTGGTGGAGGCCTATAAAATCCTCAAAAGAGCCCTGGCTGAGGCCCAGACCGAAGTAGACCAGGCCACCGCCCATCTTTACCTGGCAATGGTGTATATGGCGTGGGACCAGCGGGAATTAGCAGCCGGATCCATCACCCAGGCCGCGCAGTTGGACCCTGGTCGTCAGCTGGCTTCAGCGGATTTCCCCCCTGATGTGATTGAGATTTTCGAAAACGCCAAGCCAATCGGCAAAGGGATCATCATTGTCCGCGCTTCGCCGGAAGGCGCCCAGGTGAGCCTGGACGGGCGCCCGTCTGGCATGGCGGACGGATCCTCCATTGAAGTCCCCCCTGGACGGTATCAAGTGTCCATTTCGAAAGATGGATACTGGACCCAGACTCGAGTAGTTGAGGTGATGGAGCGCGCCAGCGAAGCGCTGGAGGTGGAGCTGGTCCAGGTGGTCGCCCCCCTGGTAATCAGGCATTCCCCGGCGCCTTACATCCACGAGCGAAGGTCGCTGCAGGTCTCCGCCACAGTGACGGGAGGGACACCCCCTTTCACGGTGACGTTATACATCCGGGCCAGCGGAAAAGAGGAGTACCTGGCGTCTTCCCTGCCGCATAAAGCCGATAGCGAATACGCCGCCGCCGCCACTGCAAACGCCCAGGCTGGGGGCTTCGTGGAATATTTCATCATCGCCAAGGATTCCGCAGGCTCCATTTCCAGGAGCAGCGACCCTTACGACCCATACAAAATCCCTGTTCTGCCCAGGGACAACCAACCCCCTGGAGTCAGCCACACTCCCCCCACCAAAGCCTCCGCCATGGAGCCCTTGACCCTGAAATTCGTGATCAGCGACCAATCGGCCATGGAATCGGTGAAGCTTTTCTACAAGAGGGGCGATGACATTGACTATACGTTACGGCTACTGTCGTCGCTGGACGACCGGGGCTTATATTCCGTCACCATCCCAGGGCAGCTGATGGAAGCCGAGGAAATATTCTATTATCTTGTCGCCACCGATACCGCAGGTAACTTCCGCTCTCTGGGGAGCGCCCCGGCCCCATTTGTAGTGAAGCCGATCCACGAGCCTGTCAGCAAGGAAACCAAAGTGCAGAAGCGTGAAACCATCGACGGGCGGGTGTCTAACAAGGTCACCATCGGCGCGGGGATCCACAAAGGCTATAAAAAGGGAGATACGCTTTTCGCCATCAATGTCGTCACCCGGCCCACCGGCCAGGACCTGCCCCCTAAAATCATTCAGGAACTCGCAGGGGAAATTGTTCTCACAAATGTGGAACGCTTCACCAGCGAGGGGGAAGTGGTTCACGAGCATTACCGTGGCGCCGTTATCCCCGAAAGCCTGATACGTTCTCGCCCCAGCCCTCCCCGGGGAGTGTCCGCCATCGGCGATAAATTCGAGGCCGTCCGCGTCTCCTGGGCGCCTAGCCTGGAGCCGGAAGTGAAGGGATTCATCGTGTTTCGCGCCCAAAGCCTTGTGGGCGAATACGAAGTGGCCGCCAGGCTGGAGGGGCGATATAAAACCGAACTGGTGGATGAAGGGCCCTCGCGCTACGGCCTGACCGGTGGAACCCGCTACTTTTACCGGGTCAAGGCGTTCAACTCCAGCGGAGCCCTTTCCCGATTCAGCGTCACAGCCTCCGATGTGGTGAAAGGAGGGCCGGAGCCCCCCACAGAATTGGCTGGCGATTCGGGCCAGGTGCGGAAGATCAGAATCACCTGGACACCGAATTCCGACGAAAAAGTGGCCGGGTACAGGATATTTCGAAGCAAGACTGCGGATGGTAAATACCAGTTGATCTACGAGATCCCTAATCCTCTGGCGGCCGAATATACAGACACCCCCAGGCCGGAGGATGGACACAACTTCGAGGAAGGGATCAACTATTGGTACAAGGTCCTCTCCTACGATTCATTGGGAAGGACTGGCGAACTTTCCGAGGCCACCGAAGCCAAATCCATGGAAAAACCCGCCGCCCCCGGCGGATTGCGGGTGGAGTCTATGACCCAGAACACGGTTCAACTGGCATGGGAGCCGACCGAGAATCCGGAGATAGCCGGGTACGTTTTGTACCGGAGCGCCTCCCTGGAGGGCCTTTTCGAGCCTGTAACGCAAATCAAGGAGAGATGGGTTTCAAACTATGTGGACGAAAACTCCCCCTCCAACAGGCTCCGGCCAGACATGGTCTATTACTACAAATTGACAGTTCTCAACCACGCGGGGGCCGAGTCGCATTTCTCACCCCCCGCTGTCGCCTCTATGGCCAAGCCTCTGCAGCCTCCCTCCCACTTGCAGGCCTCCACCGGCCTGGAGGGGATTATAGCGCTGTCATGGTC
>JAOUNV010000458.1 GCA_029880775.1 Nitrospinota bacterium
GTGCTCGGGAACTGGAGATTGGGAAATTTCCGCCAGGCTTTCTCTATGATTTGACTGTTGCCGCTATTTCCCCATGGCAGGCAGTGGTGTCCCTTGTTGTCCATTTTATAGGACTTCTGTCCTGATTACTGGACAGGTGCGCTTTTCAGCTATCTCTCTTCCTCGCATGGGGACTATCACCCAACGATCAGGGGTATCGCAGATACACAAATAGCTTAAATTCCCTTCGACGGGAAAATGGGATCGAAGGAGGCTACTGGAAAAAACCGTGACAAAACAGCAAAGTGAACGTTTTGTTCACACAGTAGAGTCCGGTTTCAGTACAACATAACGTTCAACAGTAGAGATTCGGTTTTTAGCATTTATCCTTTTTCCTTTACTTACAAGCGTTTATCAGTTTGGCATACATGGTGCAGTTGTGTTGGGCAGAGCACAATTCTTCAGCTGTTGCTAGGAGGATCTGGCTATGGTGATTGCCATCATAAAAAGATTGGTGTTTTGGAATTGGAAAAAAGGCGAAATGACTAATACTGTACCTGCGGAGGTGGATGTAGCCCTGGCGGAGAATGCGGGGGTGGATAGCGCTTTCATGTTGGGCGTGATGGAATGCCATGGATGCCATGGGGAGCATGGAGCCACCAACGTTGATTTGCATGTGCGGCTTGTGGGCGGCGATGTATATCGCGTGGAGGCGAATGACGTGAGCAAGACCATAGGCAGGATCCATGGTTTATTTTGCGGAAAGACGATCCATATTTCAGGTCAGGTAGACAGGGAAGCTAAAGCCATTAAGCTGAATAAAGTCAGGGCTTTGGGCTCCTCCAGGGGATTGACGGTTCGTCGGCTGATCGAGGCTGGAGGATCTTCTTTCCAATCGGACAAGGTTTTAAGAGCCGGGATGTAGTAACTTTTCTGGCTTTTAAAAATAGGGCTTTGAAAAAAGCCCAGTGTTTCTCCCCCCAAAACGCCGCGTCGGTCGCGGCGTTTTTTTTTTACCATATCTCCGCTATAAATTCATTTGCTCGGCCAATCTTCACTGTACTGTTTTTATACACTTGGTTTGCTCAAATCAGACCATATTCTGTGGCGCATAGTGCCTATGTGGCTGATAAAATTAGACATAACAAGGGTATGTGAATTATGGCTCGATAATTGCTTGTATAGACGCTGTGTACCAGCCGCACAGGCGAACGAATGATGAATTGGTAATCCACAGGTGATGATGATTATGACTCAGGAAAACACTACTCTTTCTCGCGCTCTCAGCCGGATAACCAACCTGCTTTCGAACGTGGCTTTGGCTCCCTCGCTAAAGGAGACTCGAATCAGCGGAGTTGTTTTACGCAACTTAGATCATGGTGAGGAGCTGGGTTTGGAAGCCCACCTCCCCGATGGAACTGTCATGATGGTTAAGGATGACGAGGTGGGGAGGTCCATCCGGCGTGTTCATTCCCTTTTCGCTGGCAGAATGCTTACGGTGACATGTACTGTGAATCATGCGGCGAAGATCATAAAGCTGATCAAGGTGGAGACGCAACACAACTCCAGCAAATCGGCGAAAACCTGGTTGGCCTCGGCATAGTCGCGGCGAGGTTTTCTCTGGTTCCCAGCTAGCTGGTCCCCAGCTAGCTGGGAACCAGGTTTGCTGGTCCCCAGGTTTGCTGGTCGAGATCACACCACCATGTCTTCCAGGGCGGCGCCACTGCGCACGCTTTGCCCTGGCAGGACAACGCAGTTTTTCAGATGAACCCCAGCTCCCAGAGTGGCTTCGGCATGGATGGCCACGTGGGGACCAAGGATACATCCAGCGCTTATGCGCGCTTTTGGGTCTATATACACAGGTGGGTGGAATGTTACGTCTGTATACTCCTTGCCTTCTGTCTCCACCATCCGTGGATTAGCCTCCAGCATCTCCATCACCATCTTGTGGTAATGGGCTGTGGTCCCCACATCGACCCAATCACCGCCAGAGACGAACCCGAATAGAGCCTCTCCCTTTGCGGTCATGGGGCGGTATATCTCCCCGGAGATATCCACCCCCCTGCCATCCGGAATCCGCTCCAGCATGGCGCCAGACAGGATAGAGATACCGGTGAACATCAGTGGCTCCTGGTTCGCTAAGTGCCCTGGGCCGACAGAATCGAGAAACCTGGTGATTTGCCCCGCTTTGTCCATGTAGAGGGCGCCATACTCCTCGGCATGAGGGCTGGTCCGCAGCATCAGGGTGGCCAGGGCGCCGCGTTCCCTGTGCGCCCGTAGCATCCCCTCCCAATCCACATCGGCGATAATGTCGGAGTTGATCACGGCGAAGTCATCTCCGGCCAGCCATTTTTGCGCAGCTTTGATTCCTCCGGCCGTGCCCAGGATATCCTTCTCCCGGGACACCTCCACCCGGACACCGAAATCATGGTTATGGATGTAATTCTCCAGCTTCTGGGCCAGGTGATGCGCATTGACCACCACCAGATCCGGATCGAGCCGTTTGGCGGTGTCTATGGCTACCTCCAGAAGAGTCCTGCCAAGAAGCGGCATCATCGGCTTTGGCAACATTCGGGTGT
>JAOUNV010000459.1 GCA_029880775.1 Nitrospinota bacterium
CCACAGTCTCCTTGAGAACCGCCTTGTCCACCGATCGCCTGGAAAAGTCCGACACTTGGCCCATCCCTCCTGTCAATAAACCTCTGCCATCATGTGAAGCTCCACCCTGGACAGCCTTTCGTAATATTCACGCTGGCTTTCCCCGGACCTCTTGGGCAGCGGGCTGTCCGGCCCCAGCCCGAGGGTGAGGATCCTGTCCGGGTCTACGTTGTATGTGACCTTCAGGTACTGCCCCACGGCCTCCGCCCTGGACTTGGAAAGCTTCCTGTTGGCCTCGGCGTCCCCCCTGGGGTTTGTGTGGCCCTCCACCTTTATCCTGAAGTCCGGGTAGCTTTTCAGAGATTTCGCCGCCTTGTCCAGTTGCTCTTTTCCTTCCAGGCTAAGCCTTGCCGAGCCTCGGATGAATATTATGGGGCGCACTTTCAGGGTGCCCACATCCCGAAGCTTGGACCAATGGGCAGAGGAAAGGGGCTTAAAATCCCTCGCCACGCTATCAGCGGCGCGGCCCGCCTGTTTGGATGGCGTTGTAATGGCCCCAGCCGCCCCTTTTGCGTACATGCCAAGCAGGGGAGCGGAGTAGGTCAGTCTGCGGGGGTCTCCATCCGGCATAGGATTAGAGGAGAAATCGCCGTAATCCATGAGTATATGGATGGTGGATTCAATGGTGTCGTACAGCCCGTAGCTTCCAGACCGGCCACCTCCCGAGGCGCCGAACCATTCAGTGGCGTTTTCGTGGAGGTTGACCCAGTTGATCCCGTCCAGCACCGTCTTCACCTGATCCTTGTCCAGCCTGGCGTAGGATGAAAGCTCCGAGACAAGGGCGGAGCTGTTGTCCTTGTAATGCTTTAAAACCTTGAAATAATTCGAAAGCAGAGCGTGGACGGCCTCCGGGTTGCTTTCGGAAAATTTCCGGTTGACCATTAGGATATCAACGATAAGCTTGGATGTCTGCTCCGTTCCCAGGATCTTCTTTATCCCCTTATGGGAAAGAGCCTTGGAGACATCCGGCTCCCACAGCACCGCCACAGAGGCTTCCTGGCTCAATAGCTTCTCCAGCGCGTCCGCCGAGCCGTTGGCGTCCAGCTTCCAGCCGCCAGATTTTTTCATCAGCATCGGAATGTCGAAGTGAACCCCCACCGCCTTTAGCAGGTGGGAACTGGGGGAATCCGGCGTGACGGCGATCTTCACATCCTTGCGGGATTTCAGGGTGTCCAGGCTTTTTACAACATCCTCCCTGGCCACGATGGCGTCCACCCCCTTAGACTCGTCCAGCACCGCTATGATCGTTCCGGGGAATCCGTGGCGCGGGCCTGTAAGAAGCAGGGAGTCCACCGTCCCAACGGCGAAATTCAGGTCTCCGTTCTTTAGTCCCTCCATCCTTTTGTCGTAGGCGGCCTGGTCGTCCACGCATTTCAGAAGGTAGCCGGCCTTTAGCATGCGGGATTTAAGTTCAGGAGAGCAGAGGGGGAAATAGCCTATGAAGTTGTCCATGCCGATGCTGATGACGCCCTTGTCGTAGGCGGCGTCGCTGGTCTTCACCTGTTCCTTCTCCGACAGCACCGGAGAAAGATAGTAAAACCCGATCATCAGGGCGCCGCCGATCAGGATCAGCGTCACCGCGCCTTTAACATGCTTATTCATCAATATTATCCCCCGCCTATTTTACAAGACACAGCGGCCAATTAACAGAAGCCATGAAATAAAATAACAGCCTGCCATCATGCCCACCCAGAGCCATGGATGGCAGGGGAAAGCGTCTGGTTCGAAAATCCGGTCTCGGCCGGGAACCGGGAAAGCCCCTTATCCAAAGCTTGAGTTTCTTGGTCCTCGAGGGCGGACAAGACATGGACGGCCCGGCTCTGCCGGCCGGCGCAGGCTCTTTGCGCGTCAAACACCCGCACGGTCATCTCCTTTCGCCCAGCCATGCCGGTCCCTGCGCTGCGTATTGCGGAGCAGAGACAAGAAATCGCTGCCAGCGTTATGATGATTGCGGCAAAGGGGAGCATGTCTTGGCTGCTGGATCCCTTTTTGCGATTCATGAGAGACTCCTCGGCGTATGGACACCCATATCAACCCGCTGGAGGAGACGGCGCCATGTTATTGAACAACGAAAGTGTCTGTATCGAAGCTCTCGCTTTCGGCCAGCACTCCTTTCAGCCCGGCCGACAGCGCCGCCGGGTCGTTGGCTACCGAGAACTTTGTGTACCCATCTACGTCCAGGGAATGCTTTCCATTCAGGCAGAAGCCGATGGCGTTTATGATCACCGGGCTAGATAAGACGATCTTTCTTGCCATATTGGCGGGGTTGCCATCGCTTGCCTCGCCATCGGTGACTATCACCATATGGTACTCGCCATACCCTCCCTGCCGCTGGGCCTGCTCCTGAAGCATTTCAAACCCCATGCCCATGGAGCGGACCAGGGGTGTGTTCCCGGAGGCCACCATCTCATGCATTATCCGCTTTATCCCTTCCTTGTCCGCAGATACGAACTTATGCCGAGATGTGATGGTCTTGCCACTGGACTTACCGAAAGCCACCAGCCCAGCGTTGGCGGCC
>JAOUNV010000078.1 GCA_029880775.1 Nitrospinota bacterium
GCAAGCCGCCCGGCGCGAGCGGCTAAAAACCGCCACCGTGCGGCTTTATGTGCGTAAAAAGCTTGAACAAGGCTGGACGCCGGAGCTGATCGCAGGCTGGCTTGGCCGCCGTGGAACAGTTACGGTCAGCCATGAGGCGATCTACCAATGGATCTACACCGACGCTCCTGATCTCATCGGCTGTCTGCCTCGTCGGCATCGTAAAAGACGCTGCAAAGGCCACAGCCGGAAACACCAACGTTCGCATATTCCCAGTCGGGTCGCTATCGATAAACGCCCTGCGTCGGCTGACGACCGCTCCGAGTTCGGCCACTGGGAAGCGGACTCCATCGTGTCGAGGGCCAGCAAGGTGGCGCTCAACGTCGTTCTTGAAAGGAAGAGCCGACATCTTTGCTTGACGAAGTTGCCACAGAAGAGCGCCGGGCACACGAGCAGGGCGCTGGCGATTAGGCTTGGCTCCTTCCCTGCCAAGGCGCGTCTGTCGATCACGTATGATAACGGTAGTGAGAACACGGAGCACGAGGCGGTCAACAAAGCATTGGGGACCGCGTCATACTTTTGCGCGCCTTATCACAGCTGGGAGAAAGGCGCCGTTGAGAGCGTGAATGGTTTGGTGCGACGATATATTCCGAAAGGGGCCGACATCGGCAAGCTGACGGAAGAGCAGATCAAATGGGTCGAGGAGCAGTTGAACAACCGCCCTCGTAAATGCCTTGGCTACCAAACTCCAGCCGAGGTTTTTGATAAACTATGCGGTGCGCTTGCTGGTTGAATGTGGCGGAAGAAACAATCACATATGGTCGCATATTGGCCTAACACCTGTGATATTTATAGTATTTCTTCTGTTTGTCACCATTGCCACCGAAATAGCGCTTGGGAAGTTGGAAAATGATATCAGAAAGGAATATGGCCATACGTTGGAAACCGTGCTTGGTATAAGCCATGAGGCTGTTGGCATCTTGGTGGAAGATAGAATATCCGATACACAAAGCATGGCGTCCCGGCAGGAATTCCTGAGGTATCTGGAAAAAGAACCTGGTACGCATTCAAAAATATATCAAGGTAAATTCAGTGAGACCCATACTCATAAGGGCCTTATCGGATATGCCCTTGTGAGGGCTGATTTCACAGTAGCTGCTTTAAGTGAGAGGCTTTCGTATAAAGTGAACAAAGATACTTTCGTAAGTTTATCTGACAAGCTTTCCAAGGTGCTGGAAGGAAATGGAGTTTTCCTCCCTCCCGCTCAGGGGGAGGTAATCTTAGAAAATAATGGAACCCCCACTATCAATAAACCAATTATCATAATTGCGGCCCCAATAAAAAGGGGCGATGGAACCGTAGCTGGCGCCCTTCTGCGAATTTCCGATCCAGCCGTAGATTTTAGCACAATCACCCATCTGGGGAGGTTGGGCAAAACCGGCGAAACATACTCCTTTAACCGTGATGGTAAGCTCCTCACTAACCCTCGGTTTCGTAAGCTACTTATAGAAATCGGGCTGATATCTGCGGATGAAGAAAGTATTCTGAATATAACGCTCAAAGATCCGGGAGAGCATGTGCGGCATGTACTCAGCTCCGAGGCGGAATATGCGCAGCGACCATTTACAGTGATGGCGCAAAGCGCGCTGTCGAAAAACATGGGATTGAATATTACCGGTTACAATGATTACAGAGGAGAGCGTGTCCTGGGCGCATGGCTGTGGGATGAAAAACTGAATATTGGTTTTGCTTCAGAGATAGACGAGGCGGAAGTACTGGATAAATTCAATAATACAAAGTACGTAGTTGGCGCGACTTTGCTAGCTGTCGCCATGTGCGCCATTATTTCATGTTCGTTTCTGATGATGAACAGAAGAAATTATGAGCTCTCATTGATTGCAGCAAAGGAGGGCGCCGAAAAAGCGGACAAGGCCAAAACTTTATTCATGTCCAGCATGAGCCATGAACTGCGCACGCCTTTGACATCTATCATTGGCTTTTCCGAGCAGGTGGCCTCCGAAAACCTGGGTCCTCTTAACAATCTTCAAAAGGATGTGCTCGGCAGGGTGCAAAGGTGTGGCACGAACTTGCTTGCCCTTATTAATGAAGTGCTAGACTACGTAAGAATCGAATCGGAACAAGAAGAGCCGCGTCTGTTAAATGTCAGCATAGATTATGTTTTAACTAGCGCTATCTGCCAATTAGAACACTCGATGGATATAGGTAAGGTTCAGATTGTAGTAGATGAAAACATGAAGCAATCGCGTATTCTGACGGACGCGAACCACCTGCAGAGAATATTAATCAATCTGTTGTCCAATGCCATCAAACATGGAAGCTCAGATGGGGAGATAATCGTCTCATCTCAACAGCTGGATGAATCGTTCATTAGGGTTTCAGTGCAGGATCGTGGTCCAGGAATTCCAGAGGAAAAGCTCAAATATATTTTCGAGCCCTTCGACAGGATTGGAAGGGAAGGATTGAATATCTCAGGCTCAGGCATCGGCTTGAGTTTTGTGAAAAAACTAACGGAATTGATTGGTGGAAGAATTATGGTGGAGAGCCAGGTGGACCGGGGAACAGTGGTCCACCTCGATTTGCCGGTGGCAAATACCAATTATGACGCCCCCCCCAAGCCCATCACTGTCTTACATGTGGAAGACGACCCAGACACCGCATAGGTAGTGAAACATATCTTGGGGAAGAATAATTTGAAGGTGATAAATTCCACCGCAGGATTGGATGGGGTTTCAATGGCCAGGAGCAAGTCCCCGGATGTCATAATATTGGATATCAGCCTCCCGGACATCAACGGATACGAGGTGCTAGGAAATGCTACAGCAACTTCCCGAAACGCGTCATACTCCCATCATAGCCCTCAGCGCAAAAGTATTGAAATATGAAATCGAGGCGGGGATGAAAGCAGGTTTCACTTCTTACCTGACCAAGCCTGTCCACTCAAACGAGCTTCTTTCTACAGTAGAAAAATACTGCACGGCTAGTTTCACATTCCAAAAAATAGCCCATAACGCCAGGGGGTAGATATAGTAGTCACCATATCCCTGTCCGTACCATATACGTATGCGAAGGAGAGAACAGGAATCGGCGATGAAAAACAGGCCAGCCATGAAATGGCCCTTGGCTGCTGTGATGTGCCTCTACATCTCCCTCAGCGGATGCGCCACCTTCGGTAATGGCATAGCATCGCAATCAGCCCGGTGGGCGCCGGCCAAAGGGGATTGGGCTCTCGGTGTCCCCATCTATCCTGGCGCCTCGCTGTTCGAGATAGCGGTGGAAAAAGGTAAAGTGATTTATCTGGCTCTGGTCACCAATGACAGACCGGAAAAGGTGAAGGATTTTTATTCCAGTTCATTTGGCAAAGCAAGCAGCGAGTGGAAATCGGACCTGCTTTTGGATGGCTTGCACTACTGGCGGGGCGCCCCTTCGCCAGACCCATACGGCTCCTTCGGCGCCCCCACCATGGATGTGCGGGTGTCCGCCATGAGATTCAAAAGCAGAAAGGCGCCGCAAGCCAGGACGATGATCGCCATCCAGGACAGGGCGAAAGGGAAGAACGGCGCCATGGATTAGTTCTGTGCTCAAGGGGGCGAGGTTTACTGCTTGCTCGCCTTGATTATCTCCATAGCTGTGGTCTTGTCCAGGCGCAATTGCTTTGCCAGGTCGCGGATGAACTGGTTTTCCTCCGGGGTGATTTTGTTGTCCGCTCGCAGTGTCATGGCCGCCAGGCCGAAGATAAACTTTCGGTCCTCCAGAGAGTCAATTCCGGCAACGATCTCATTCATCGGCAGAGGGTGGGAAAGCTCGCTTTTCGCCAGTTCTCTTTCTTCCGGTCCCAGATCTTTTAGATGAGTCTCCAACATTTCCCGTTCCTTTTCGTGCAGGGAGCCGTCCGCATGGGCCGCGGCGACGATGATACGCAACGCCTTTAATCCCAGGCTATCTTCCATCTCCTCCTCCGGCACTTCCAGAAACTCAAACGGGTTGGAGGATCTATCCACCTGGCGAGTGGTGTTTTGCAGTGGAATCGGCTCCGGCCCGTCAATGGGTGGCAATGGGGGAGGAGCCTCTTCAGGGAAAGGTATGGAACCTTCATCCGGGATGGGGGGAGGGGCCACAGCGTCCTTATTGATCTCTATAATCCCTGGGCCCAGGGAGGATGTGGTGGCGGCTGTCTCTCCCGGCTTCAGATCATACCAAGAACCTTTATTAATGGTCTCATGCACCGCGTTCTGGTTTATGGAGCTCATCGTATCCTGCCGGCGGGACCATTTTTTGAAACGATTTTTGTCATTGCCGTAGCAAACACCAAGCAGGTTTGAAAGACCCACTGCAGACCGTGCGGTGGAGTAACCTAATCCGCCACGCCCATACCTGTGGGATCGCCCTCCGGAAAACATCCCGGTGGCTATCGCACCCAACATAGAGCCAAAATTGACCATTGCTTTAAATATCCATCGGTTTGTAATCCAAATACCTTTTCCTTATATTACCAAAGATCGCATTGGATTGGGTATACAGGCGCGTGGAGGAGATCAGGTCAGCATCCGATACGGGAACGTGGAGGCTACCTTGGATACATATCGGGCTTCGCCCTTATATGAATTACCTTCTGGATATGGCGTTTGGAAACTCATCAAAATGTGTTGGGTATCTGGCAGTAAAGAGTGTTGACCACGGCAGGGTTATGGAGATGGTGGGGCCTTCACCGTACGCCGGTCCTTCAATTCGGATGAAGTTTAAGGCGTTTCAGGACAGCCACATGGAGCAGCAATGAAATAGGTACTGTAAAAGTGGGGATTAACACCAATGGATAGGCTGATATCATCAGGTTAGGCGTGTCCAGCGCCAATGACTGCAGTAGGCCAGGCGAGGTTCTAAGCCCGAACTAACCGCCCAGAGCATATCCGCAATGCCGAAAATATTCCAGATATATGCTGCGGCTATGCCATATGGCTTTTTGGCTGCAACCATCCATGCCGCCACCGGGGCCGTCACCCCCACCAATATGTCGCCAATACCCGCATCTATCGCAAATTCACCTGGCAGAGCGCCGCGCCAATATAGCGCGAGAAACAAAAAACCAACTACCCGGTAGACCTGCAACCCTATAAGCCATTGGACGGGTATGGAATTCACAAGTGTCGACAGGCTTTTATTCGTCCTGTAAACAAGAACGCCAATGATGAACGGTATGGCGATACCAGGTCCGACGGCTTGAAACAACCAGCCTTCCCTGGCCTGAAAAACGCCGACATAAGATAATGTCGTTATGCCGCAAAGCCAAGCTAATAGAATGGCGCCTATCCATGCCACATTCTTCCCGGGATCCTTATATATATAAGCCATGGCCGTCAAGGCTACTATTATGAACAGATTTAGACCGATAACCAGGGGAGCAGAAATATATCGATTGCCTCCATCATCTTGTACCTTACGTATTATCGATAAATATAGATTCGAGATTTCGTTTCAGATACGCTGCATTGCCGCGAATTATTTTTCCATTCCCGTCGGCTCTGGCCATCAGCAAGGACCCTTCAAAAACGGCTAGCAAATAGTCCGCCAAAGACTCAACGTCCATTTGCTTGCCAGGACAATATGCTTCTGCGGCGCCGCGAATGTCCTGCCTAATGATTTCCCTCCACTCGGAGAACTTTTTAGAAACAGCTTTTCTCAAATTCGCGTTTGAAAGCGACAACTCTTGCGCAAGCACTCCCATCAAACAGCCAATGTACTTTCGCTCGTGTTTAGGTAATTGATAGACAAACTCCATGTGACACATGAGTTTCTCCAAAGGATCTTTCTGGCTGTCTCGAAGTGAGTCCAGCAGCTCCTTGCGGCCATCCCAAAACCGGTCAAGCATCGCAACGGCAAGCGCCTCCTTATCCGGGAAGTGATGAAAAAGCCCCCCCTTTGTGACACCGGCCCCGTCGCAAATCTGGTTCAGGGAAGTGGCGTGATAGCCGCGTTCCAGAACCATCCGCAAAGAGAGATCAAGTAGCTTCTGCTTTGTCCTGTGGGACCGGTGGGTTTGTTTCATGGCCATATATATACCATACGGTCGGTATGTATATAAAGGTATATCTAATTGTGCTTGAAACGATTTTAGTCATTGCCGTATTTGCCGCTTCCGTAGCAGACACCAAGCAGGCGCGAAAGACCCGCTACCGACCATGCGTGGAAGTATAACCTTATCCGCCATGCCCATACCTGTGGGAGCGCCCTCCGGATTACATACCGATCGCCACAACGCCCAAATATGAGCGTGAGGTGAAAAGAGACTCAAGACATTTCAATGATGGAAGTGTAGAATCGAGGTTTTAGCAATTGTTCGGCGTTACGCATGAAGATTTCAATCATCGAAAGAACATCGAAGAGCGTCTCCATCCTGGCATGTTAGATCTGGTTATGACTCTTGGCGCGTTCATGATGTTCTACAGCATATCGCATCCCATCAGCCAATGACAATTGATACACCTGCCAACGAGCATGTGCCGGCCAGGCATACCTTTTTCGCTCCAGTGGCAACCGTCCTGATAATCCTAGTCTCTTTGGTTTTGAGGGTGGAGTATTATCGTGACCTGAGCGCCACTCCCCTGGCCCAGTATCACCTGGCGGAAAATAGCGACATGAACTTTTTTCACCAGTGGGGCATGAACATCGCCTCAGGCGACATTCTCTCTTCTAAGGCGCCATTTCCGATAACTCTCCTTTATAAAGATGTGGCCAGAAAATTCCTTGCTGGCAATCCTTCAGTGGCGGCGCGGCTGGCGCAAACGTCTGGTGGAAAATCCGCAGAGGAGGCGGTGTGGGGCGTATGGTTCGGCAAAGGCTTTTATCAGGAGCCGCTGTATCCATACCTGGTGGCGGCCACTTATTACCTGTTCGGGGCAGACCCTCGCCACGTGTTCATCTGGCAGATGCTGCTGGGTGTGATGACAAACCTGCTTCTGTTCACCCTGGCCAGGAAGTATTTCGGAGACTTGGCAGCCTGCTTTACCGCATTGATCGCAGTGTTCTACGGGCCGGCATTATTCAACGATTTAACGTTGCTACGAACTACATTGAATGTTTTCCTGGCGGTGTCCCTGATCTGGATAGTATCTATGGTTATGGAAAAAAGAGGTCGCCTTGCCTGGTTTGCGTTGGGGCTGGCCGTCGGGGTCGCCATGTTGTCAAAGACCATATTTGTTCTCTACTTTATCAGCATTATCCCTCTGTTGTACTACAGGCATGGGGTCAGGAGAGCGGTAGTCCTCGGCGCCATGGCGCTGGCCGGGATTACTCTTGCCCTCTCCCCGGCGGTAGTCAGAAACATGGAGGTGGGCGCGCCGCCGATGGCCCTGGCCACGGGGGGGGCGTTGGCTTTCGTAAGTTCGAACTCTATGGGTTACAATCCCTGGCGGGGCTTGGCCCCCAGCATGAGACATGTCCCCAGAATAATGGGTGAAACTTCCGGCAAGTTAGTCCCCGCCATGGTGGCGACCCTGCGGACTCATGACGGCCCTCTGA
>JAOUNV010000345.1 GCA_029880775.1 Nitrospinota bacterium
CGTTCATCGGAATGGAGGCGGAGCCATATCGGGTGATCCCTTTTTTCTCCGCCGAAGCCTCGGCTAGAGCCTTTCCCAGGCAGATGCCCACATCCTCCACGGTGTGGTGACCGTCCACCTCCACGTCACCTTTGGCGTTCACCGTCATGTCTATCATGGAGTGTACGCGCAGGTGATCCAGCATATGATCGAAAAACGGCACGCCGGTGGCGGCCGATCCCTTGCCGGAGCCGTCGAGGTTCACCTCAACTGTTATTTCGGTTTCCTTGGTTTTTCGCGCTATTTTCGCGGCTCTTGCCATACCACATCCTGTTGTTTATGAATTGGGTAGAATAGCATAAATCGGGGCTGGGAGCGAAGGGGGCCGGGAGTCCGAAATTGAAATGGTCGAAGAGGGATTATAGGCGCTTGTGAATGCCGCAGATATAATGCCGCTCCACTACCTGACAGATGACGCTCTATCCTGAATGGATAGAACGCCGCCGGGGCGGAAGAATAACACCGATCTCCGGGCCTGTTACCGCCTCAACTCCGCCGCAATCCGGTCATCCTTTGGCCTTGGCCGCTTTTTTCTCCTTTGGGGCCGTTTCGGTGGAGGCCTTGGTCTCCTCAGGTTCGCTGGAACTCTTGGCTTCTTTCGATTCAACGGGAGCCTTTGCCAACGGCAGGCCCATGCCCTCGCGCAGTTTGTTTTCTATCTCCAGCGCCACGACGGGGTAGTCGCGCATGAATCTTTTGGCCGCCTCGCGCCCCTGGCCGATTCTCTCCTCACCATAGGAGTACCACGCGCCAGATTTCTGGACTATATTAGCCTCCACGCCCAGGTCTATCAGAGAGCCTTCCCTTGATATTCCTTCGCCGAAGACCATGTCCACCTCCGCCTCGCGGAAAGGAGGCGCCATTTTGTTTTTAACCACTTTCACCCGCACACGGTTGCCGATGTTCTCTCCCTGGTCCTTCAGAGCGGCGATCCGACGGATATCGATCCTCACGCTGGCGTAGAATTTGAGCGCATTGCCTCCAGTGGTGGTCTCCGGGTTGCCGAAGACTACACCTATTTTCTGGCGGATCTGGTTGATGAATACCAGGCATGTCTTCGACTTGGAGATGACAGCGGTGAGTTTTCGCAGGGCCTGGCTCATCAGGCGCGCCTGCATCCCCATCTGCGGGTCGCCCATGTCTCCTTCCAGCTCAGACTTGGGCACCAGCGCCGCCACAGAATCTATGACTATAATGTCCATAGCGCCGGAGCGGATCAACACTTCGGCGATCTCCAGCGCCTGCTCGCCGGTATCTGGCTGGGATATGGCCAGGTTGTCTATATCCACCCCCAGGTGGCCTGCGTATATCGGGTCCATTGCGTGCTCCGCGTCGATAAACGCGGCGTTGCCTCCCGCCTTTTGCGCTTCGGCTATCACATGCAACGCCAGGGTGGTTTTGCCGGAAGATTCAGGGCCGTAAATCTCCACCACACGGCCACGAGGCACGCCGCCGATCCCCAGAGCCGAGTCTATGGTGATAGATCCTGTGGAGATTGCGCCGGGGCCTTCGAAGGCCGCCGCCCCATCCCCCAGGCGCATTATGGCGCCCTTGCCGAATTGTTTTTCTATCTGAGCAAAAGCCTGTTCCAACAACCTGTTTTTTTCGTTTGTCTGATTTGCCATGGGCGCCTTATTAAGTTAATGTCTACAAGATGGAGAAATTATGATGCAAAAGAAGAAAAAAGTAAACGAAATAAAAGCAAAAATACGGCAGTGAATCTATTTTAATGATAACTACTTGATTTTCTTGAGCTGTTCAATGGAGTATTTCCTACCTTTCAAGGCGTTTCCCCTGATAAATGCGCTTACTTCCTTGTGATTCTTTGAAGAGGCCAGGATGATATCGAATGAATGGATCACCTCTTTCACCACCTCCGCATTGTACATTTCCGCGAATTTGCCAGGGCCGCTGATCGGGTCGTCCAGGTCCACGCCGCACAGTTGAAGTATCTTGATCTTTTCATATCCCAGGTCGAACGGCTCCGAAACGGGGACTTTCACCACGATTATCTTCGGGCCTTCCGCGGAGCCCGCCTGCGCGCTTTTTACGGATCCTTTGGTAGCTTCCGGAATCCTGGAGGCGATCCGCTCCAGAGCCTTTGTTTGGGTGGCCAACGCGGCTGCGATCCTGCTGTTTGATTTCTCCAGTTCCCCTATCAGGGAATCGATCTGTTGACTATTGGAAGAAGCTGGCTCCCCCATCGGGGTGGCAGACCTGGGCTGAAGTTTTTCCTCTGGCTGGAATCCAGAAATGACAATCATGCTAAAGAACACCGCCACCGGGGCCGCAAGGCATATAGCCGCGAAAAGCTTCAGGTATGAATAGATTCCGTCCCCCCTATGGAGCAGGTCTTCGTGATAATGCCCCTCAAGAGTCTTCAGTAATTCCTCTTCCGATGGCAGGTTTCCATGCCCTTGGCCGGTGGCCGTACTTCTCGTCAATTCAGATTCTCCTCTTTTTTCATTTCGGGCTTTCCAGTATAACTTAAACCATGACAGTTTGGAAAAACGTGATTCGGGTGGCGGTTTTATTTGCTGTGACAATGGCCCTGGCCGGGTGGCATGGCGCCTTGGCCGGGCAATTCCTTCCCACATCGGGGTTGGTGGTATATGTTTTTGACGGTGACACCCTGAAAGTTGAATCGGGGGGGAGATCGTTCAAGGTACGCGTTCTGGGCATAGACACTCCAGAGGTGGGCGGACCTTACACCAGGATAGAACCCTTCGGCCGGATGGCCAGCGACAGGACCAAAGCATTGGCGTTGGGCAAAAGGGTGCGGCTGGAGTACGGCTCGAAAAGATACAAGGATAGATTTGGTCGGCTGCTGGCATATGTCACCCTGCCAGATGGAAGGGATCTTGGCCGGTTGCTTATCACCGAAGGATTGGCCGAGGCGTTTCGCTCCACCCGCTACGGCAGGAAGAAGCTGTACCATCAGTTGGAAGCGCAAGCCCGTAAAGCCAGGCTGGGCATCTGGAGCAAGCCGCGCAAGAGAAGATGAGGTCCGTTATGGTCACTTGGGCGAACTGGTTTTGCCGTCATTCCGGCTCGCGCCCCCAATTCGAGAAGTCATTGAACTCGGTAAATGGTCCCAATTATTTGGTATGCTTGCTCAACAAGAAATAGTTAGAGCCCTTTATGGAAAGCAACCGGCGGAAGTTTGGGAGATTGATTGAGCCCCATGT
>JAOUNV010000235.1 GCA_029880775.1 Nitrospinota bacterium
TGTATCAATTCTCTACAGCGCCGCCTTCCGCCTGACAGGGACGCAAGCCGAGGCGGAGGATCTGCTTCAGGAAACGCTTTTGAAAGCATACAAAGGCCTTGACCTGCTGGTGGACGAGCGAAATCCGGCCGGGTGGGCCTACACCATCCTGAAAAACACATTCTTGAACAGATCAAAGAAAAACCTTCACGTTCCCCGTCCTTTTAATGATCCGGAATATGTGAACCGGATCCCATCCATTGATGCGCATAGCGGCGGCGGCGATGAGCTGGACGACAAACTGCAAAATGCGTTGGAAGAACTCCCGGAGGATATGCGGTTGATCCTGATCGCTCGGGAGGTGGAAGGCTTGTCTTATCAGGAGATTGCGGATATACATCGTCTTTCCCTGGGGACGGTGAAGAGCAGAATAAACCGTGGCCGAGAAAAACTGCGGGAATTTTACTTAAAGGAAAGATGATTAATTATGGCCCGTAGGGAACTTTTCATGCCTTACGGTTGTTTCTGTACATAAGGTGATATGAAATGAATTGCGAAGAATGCAGACAGCTTATCTGGGATTATGATCGCGATGACCTGTCAGACGACAACCGCGATAAGGTTCGGGAGCACATAAATGAATGCTCCAAATGCCAGACTGCGCTAATGGAAGTTCGCAAGATTCAGGTCGAATTGAGAAGCCCGCCTATGATCAATGTCGCGGCTCGGGCGCAAGCTGTGCTGAATGAAACCGAGAAACTGATCTATGATAAACCTGGCCAGCCAGCCTTGAATTGGGGATGGCGTCCACTCACCGGCGTTACCGCTATTGCCGCCACGGTTCTGTTTATGGTTATTTCCATACTCCCTGGCGAATCCACCGCCATATCATTGGAGAAACTGACCACCCAGCATCGGATATGTGTTCTTGAAGGGCATCACAAGAACTATCGCTGTGATACCGAGGTGGAATTCGGGGAAATGATGATGAGCGAACTGGGCCTTGCGGCCCGTCCGTTCGAAACACCTGGCGACGCGTTCAAGAAAGGCGATATATGCCGAATCGGCGGCGCCAAGGTAGCCCATGCGCTGCTGGAGATCAAAGGCGAAACGGTTTCCTACTTTCGTTTGTTCGACGCCAATGAAACACTGAAAAACGATGGCGGCTGGATTGCTCATTCCAGCGATGTATGGTGGAAAAAGGCAGGTGGGCGCCTTGTTGTCTTGCGCCGATTCGGAAGAGGAGACTATGGCTTTTACACGGGAAACGTGGAGATCGGCGATATTGCCGATAATATTCTGGAAAGCAAAACCAGCGCAAAGTAATAGCCCCTTTCTTTCCTTTGATGGAACTTTTTCGCTCTCCCCAATGTTTAGTTAACTTAGAAGGCAACGACCGCAAAAGAGCAAGGCATAACCGGTTTTGCTCGAAACGAACATTTGAATGGAGGAACCATTGCATCGAGCCGCATACACAATGTTGGCCGTCATGGCGATATTTGGCGCCACAGCGCAGGCGAGCATGGCCGCTGATACTCTTACCCTGGAGAAAGCGGTTCGGCTGGCAAGAGAGGCAAACCCCGGCTTGGCGGCGAAAAGAGCCATGGCGGACGCGGCGGGGGAAACTCCCTCCCAGGCAGGATCGCTCCCTGACCCTATGCTCATGATGAACGCCATGAATCTGCCGACAGATTCATTCTCCACCTCCAAAGAAAATATGACCCAGCTCCAAATCGGGATCTCACAGCGAATACCCTTCCCCGGAAAACTTGGTCTGTTGAAAGAGTCAGCCACGCATATCGCTCATGGGATGCGAAACGAGCAGATGGACTATGAGCAGGAGTTGGTCCGTCAGGTGCAAGTGGCCTGGTGGAATCTACTGTATCTGGATCGGGCCACAGAAATCGTCAGGAACAATCAGAACCTTCTTCGGCAGCTGGTACTTATAGCAGAGATGAAATACAAGCTGGGAAGTGGGCTGCAGCAGGATGTGCTCCTGGCGCAGCTGGAGCTTTCAAAACTTCTCGACAAAGAGATTGGACTCGTATCGCTGAGGGAACAGATGGCCGCCTCGCTCAATGGGATGCTTAATCAATCGGTGGCCAGCAAGGTTCGCTTGCCCAAAAGGGTGAAAGTAACTTTGCCTCGTTTAAAATCAGGCGCCACTTTGCGGAAGGAAGCGCTTCGCTCCCGGCCATTGCTTGCGGCCAGGGAGGCCCAAAAAGAAGCGGCGAAAGCGCGGCTGGAGCTGGCTAGGAAGGGCTACTATCCAGATTTCAACCTGGCGGCCACATACGGGCTTCGGGAGGCGAATCCAGCCAGTGGTGATCCGCGCAGTGACCTGGCTTCGGTAATGCTGAGCATCTCGATCCCCTTATACGCAGGCTCCAAGCAGTCGCGCCACATTGTTCAGAGAACCCATGAACAAGCCGCCGTGGAGAGAGCCTATGAGGAAACGGAGAGCAACATACTCGCCTCGATAACCCGCCTTATGTCTGAGTACCGAAAGGCGGCCTCCCAGGCGGAACTTTTCAAAACAGGAATCATCCCCCAGGCGAAACAGACGGTGGAATCTATGCAGGCCGGATACCAGGTGAACAAGGTGGATTTTCTGAACCTTGTCCGCGCTCAGATCACCCTGTACAACTACGAAATAGACTATTGGAAATCGGTAGCGTCAGCCAACCAGGCTCTGGCCTCGCTAATGCGGGCGGTGGGGCGGGAGAACGTTCATGAATAAAAAGATCATCATCACTTTTCTTTTGGCCCTCACAGCGGGCCTGGGGGGTGGCTACTTCATCGCCAGAGTCGGCCCAGGCGGCGTGCCAGCGGGAGAAACAGAAACCGCCGAAAGAAAGCCGGTTTTCTATCGCAACCCAATGAATCCGGAAATCACCAGCGCAGTCCCGGCCAAGGACGAAATGGGGATGGACTACATCCCAGTCTACGCCGATGGCGGCTCCGGCGCCAACGCTCCCACGGGGAGTGTGAGTATAGATCCGGTGACAGCCCAGAATATAGGGGTTCGATCGGTCGTGGCGATAAAAAAGTCTTTGACTCGTGATGTGAGGACTGTTGGCCGTCTCGATTATGACGAGAAACGTGTCACCCGGCTCCACCCAAAGGTGGAAGGGTGGATAGATGAGCTTTTTATCGATGTTACAGGCGCCAAGGTGGGGCGTGGAACCATGCTCCTGTCGCTCTATGCGCCGCAGCTTGTCGCCTCGGAGGAGGAGTATCTGCTGGCGCTGAAGAACGCTGAGTTGCTCCAGAAAAGCTCCCAGAAGGATATCCGGGATGGGGCCCGGAGGCTTGCCGACGCGGCGCTGGAGAGGCTGGAGCTGCTTGATGTGCCAGAGCACCAGCTAGAGGCGATCCGGCGGGAGAAAAAGATATTCAAGAACCTGCACATACACTCCCCTTTCGATGGAATTGTAATCGCCATCGGCGTGCGGGAGGGGCAGTTCGTCACACCCAAAACGGAGCTATACACCATAGCGGACCTGAGCCGGATATGGGTGTATGTGGACATTTACGAGGATGAGATGCCATGGGTCCGCGCAGGGGACGCCGCGGAGATGAACGTCACTGGAGTGCCGGGACGGGTCTTTATGGGTACGGTCACATACATTTATCCATACCT
The DNA here is from genome assembly GCA_029880775.1 of Nitrospinota bacterium. Taxonomy (GTDB): domain Bacteria; phylum Nitrospinota_A; class UBA7883; order UBA7883; family UBA7883; genus JAOUMU01. Next base: position 3,623 of record JAOUNV010000235.1, read on the forward strand.
GGACGCGAAAACGAGAACCAACAAGGTGCGGCTGGAATTCGACAACCCAGACCAATTATTAAAACCGGAAATGTTCGCCCACGTAACCTTGAAGACCAGCCGTCAGGTGGACGCTGTGGTGGTGCCAAGCGAGGCTATTGTGAGGACCGGAGCCCAGGAGCAGGTCTTTGTGGTGAGGGGTGAGGGGAAGTTTGAGCCCCGGAGGGTTCGGCTTGGTGTCACAACAGGGGGGACAGTGCAGATCGTCGATGGAATCTCAGAGGGGGAACGGGTCGTCACCAGCGCCCAGTTTCTCATAGATTCCGAATCGAAATTAAACGAGGCCACCGCCAAGATGCTGGAACTGTCGGACACTAAAGCTCCAAAGCCTGATTCCCGTATGGACATGGATGGCATGGATATGGGCCAAATGAAGATGAAGACACCGGATGACATGAGCATGGAGGGGATGAGGCTGGAGGAAGGGGAATGATCCAGGCGATAATTGACGGGTCAATCCGGAACAGGGCTTTGGCGCTGATCGCCATGGTCATACTGTTCGTCGCCGGGTTGCTGGCGCTACAGCGGACCCCGTTGGACGCCATCCCCGATCTGTCTGATGTCCAGGTTATCGTTTTCACCAAATATCCAGGGCAGGCGCCCCAGGTGG
>JAOUNV010000079.1 GCA_029880775.1 Nitrospinota bacterium
AGGGCCAGCGCGTCAGGGATTATGACGAAGGCCGCGTCCACCGATGGATCTTCCCGCAGCGCTTTTGCGGGGCTGTTGGAGGAGTCGTCCAGTTCGATCAGATCCTCTACCCATCTCAGGTTCACATCGCTGGTTTTCAGGCCAACGCTGCTTAGGACTGTTGTCATGTAGTCCACATGCGGGCCATAGCGCTGCACAGCGATGGTTTTGCCTTTTAGATCCTTGGGGCTTTTAATGCCAGGCTTGACCACCAAAGCGTCACCCCCGGCGGAATCGGTGAGCTTGTAGATGACGACCATTTTGGTGCGGGCGTCCTTTTCCGTCACATCGGCGGCCATGTTGATCATTCCCATGGTGCCTCGCAGAAAAGGTGTCTTGCATTCCAGGTAAGCCTCCACTTGCTTTGCGAAGTTGTCCTCGCGAAATAGATTCAGCTTCAGATTGTTTTTTGAGAATACGCCGCCAGAACGGGTTTTACGGCTATCACCGTTGGCGTGGACGGTTGTGATATCCCCTCCCCAGGCGATGAGGGGAACTTTAATCTCTGATGTGGAGGGGCAACCGTTCACCTTTCCGGACACAACCCGTGACAGGGGGGGGGACTGGACGTATTTCACCTCCGCCAGCCCCGCGCCTGCGGTGGCGAATAGATAGGCGGCGCCCAGGGATAAACTTATGAATCGAGGCCTCAGCATATTTTATCCTCCCCTATGTCGCATGCTATTCATGCGCGGTTATGCACGACATGTAATTCATGACGGTGGCTGAACATTCACCGTGTACATTGTAACCCTAATTTTACTCATTTATGCAACGGCTGACAGGCGCCAGATAAATAAAAAGGTCGCCAGATAGCGGCGAATCGGCAAGTTTTTCAAGAATGCAGCCTTTGTAGCTGGGTTGCCCAAAAAGGAAAACCCCGCAATAGTCGAATTTATTGGAACAAATCTTTCCATGTTGTTATTCTTAACTACCTGAGTATCATTTGGCTGTAATCTTTCTGTTACAATTCGGTCCATGGAGAAACCTATGAATGGCGGAGACAAACCTTGCGTCTTGATTGTGGACGACGACAAGCTGAACATCCGGCTCCTCGGTAATCTGCTCAAGGAGGAGTTCGACGTGCTGGTCGCCCTCAACGGGCCGGAAGCCTTGGAGCGTGTTATCTCCAACAGACCCCAGATAATCCTGCTGGACATCCAGATGCCGGACATGGATGGTTTCCAACTGATCGACAAAATTAGACAAGACCCGGAGGCCAAAGACACTCCTGTTATATTTGTCAGCGGCATGGTAAGCGAGCAGGACGAGAAAAGGGGTCTGGAGATGGGCGCCGTGGACTATATAACCAAACCTTTTAGCCCTGCTGTGGTGCTGGCGCGGCTGCGAAACCATCTGGAGCTGAAAAGACAACGAGACCTGTTGTCGCGGCTCTCCTCGCTGGATGGACTGACGGGGATCCACAACCGCAGGCGGTTCGACGAGTTTCTGAGCCACGAATGGCGCAGAGCGGAGAGAACCGGTGAGCCCCTGTCGCTGATAATGATCGATATAGACCACTTCAAGCCATACAACGATAATTACGGACACATCGCAGGCGATGAAACTCTGAAGGAAGTGGCGTCCTCGGTTTCCAGAACCATGGAGCGTGGTGTGGATTTTTCCGCGCGATACGGTGGAGAGGAGTTCGTGTGTGTTTTGCCAGACACGGACGCGGAGGGCGCGTGGCAGGTGGCCCGGAAGCTGAGGGAAAACATAGCCGCGCTGGCCATCCCCCATGCGTTCTCGGATGCGGCTAATGTGGTGACCATCAGCGCCGGGGTGGCCACCTGCCATCCTGTGGAAGCCGAATCCTCCCCGAAAAAGCTGATGGAGATGGCGGACGCGGCGTTGTACCTGGCGAAGAAAAAAGGGCGGAACCAGGTGGCGCGGCACGAGCCGGTCAGCGGCGTGGCGGAAAATTCTCAGACCGTGGAGGCGAAGCCTTCCGGGAAACCGAGGGTGCTGATCATCGACGACGAGCCAGCCAATATCAAGGCTTTGGAGATGATCATGGCTGGCCAGTATGATGTATGCTCCGCCATGAGAGGCAAGGAGGGGATCGAGCTGGCGACCAAAGAGCCGAAGCCGGACCTGATAATGCTCGACATCCAGATGCCTGGGATGGATGGATACGATGTGATCAAGCGGCTTAAGCAGAACCCGGAGACCAGAGACATCCCTGTGATTTTCAACTCAATACTTTCTGACGAGGGAACAGAACAAAACGTCCTGGATCTGGGCGCCGTGGACTACATCCGAAAGCCGTTTCACCATGTGGTGACGCTGGCCAGGATCAGGACCCACCTGCGCCTTAAACAGGCCCTCACCACCTTAACCGACCACAACGCCAAGCTTGAGCGTCTGCTCAATCTGCGAGAGGGCGTGGACCGTCTGGCCAAACATGATCTAAAGCTCCCCATCGGCGCCATAATCTCCTCTACGGAAGAACTGCTGGAGCGCCAAGACCTGGGCCAAGCCGCCAGGTTGCCGATCAAAACAATCATGTCGCAAAGCTACCACGCCTTGGACATGGTGAACCGATCCATGGATCTGTGGAAGATAGAGCAAGGCGCATACAAATACATTCCCGCCAAAGTGGATATCATGAAAGTTTTACGACGGGCGGTCATGGAGATGGAGTCGTTGCGCAAGGAGAACGAGATAAAGATACAGATCTTGTATTCCGGGGCGGTGGCCATGCCAAAGCAGGAGCTCATGGTCATGGGGGAGGAGTGGCTTTTTCATTCCATGGTGGCCAACCTGGTCAAAAACTCTCTGGAGGCGGCCCCGCGCGGCTCCAGGGTCTCTATCTCAGTTCAGGAAACAAATGGTCTGCGAATAGAGATTCACAACCTGGGGGCTGTTCCCGTGGAGGTGCGCGGAAACTTTTTCGAAAAGCATTCCTCCTTCGGCAAAGGACATGGCGCCGGGCTGGGCGCCTATATCGCCATGAAGATAGCCCAGACGCTGGGCTTGATGATCCGTATGGACACCTCCGGGGAATCAGGGACGACCCTGGCCTTGTATGAGAATGAGCCCAGCTGAGCAGGCGGCGACAGGAAATGAACTGGAAACCGGGGGAAGCTGAATTGGCCGTGTTTCGCGGTGTCGAGCTGCTGCTTGTGGAGGATATGCCCATTAACCGCGAGATAGCTTCGATTATCTTAGAGTCGTGGGGAGTGGCCGTCACTATGGCCTGCGACGGCGCCCAAGCGCTGTTGCTGCTGAAAGAAAAACATTTTGACATCATCCTTATGGACATCCAGATGCCGGGAATAGATGGTTATGAGACTGCCAGGCTCATCCGAAAGGACCATAGGTGTTCTGTTGTGCCGATAGTCGCAATGACAGCCTATACGCTGCCTGAGGAGCAATTAAAAATCACAGCCGCCGGGATGGACGATTACCTTCCAAAGCCGATGGATCAGGAACAGGTTTTCCTCTGCCTCACCAAATGGCTGAAATTGCCGACTCCCAACACCTCCCTTCAGCTGGAAAATAATAGTGGCGCTGTGGCTCCACCTCCTCAAGAGGAGGTCCTCAATGTCCGTGAAGGCCTGCGAAGGGTTATGGGAAATCCCACTTTATACACCAAGCTATTGCGGGAATTTAAGGTGGAATATGGCGCCTCGGCGGACAAAATGGAAAAGCTGATCACTGAAGGCGACATGGAGACTGCGACCAGGCTGGTCCACTCCATAAAGGGGGTGAGCGCCAATCTGGGCATGCGTGGCGTAAGCCTCGCCGCCGCCGGGCTGGAGGGTCGCTTCCGCTCCGGAGACGGCGTATCGGCGGATATGGAAAAGTTTAAAAACGCCATGGAGGCGCTGTGCCGTCAGATAGATACGCTGAAGCTGGAACAGCCAGAGGGTGCGCCCGCGCCTGGACATGAAGACCCAGAGGAAGTGCAGGCGTTGATCGAGCAGCTGCGGATTATGTTGCGAAAAGGGGATTTTAACGCAGCCGACCTGGCGCCAAAGCTGGTCAGCGCGTTGGGAGGGCGCCGCCGCGAGCTTGTCGGCGGCCTTGTAGCGGCCATTGACCGTTTTGAATATGACAAGGCTCTGAGCCTGCTTGTGGATCTGGAGCGAACTATTAACTGATGAAGTAACCGTAGCTTCCCACGGCGTCTCACTCCCCCGCTTTGCACAGCATTGCCACAGTCACGCTGTTCGGTTTGGCTTTCCACAGTTCTTTGCAGCATTCACGAGCCGTGGCGCCGGTGGTGATGATGTCATCGAATAGCACTATATCCCTTCCGGCCACCATTTGCGGCGCCTTCACCGCAAAGGCCGCTTTCACGTTTTCCCCCCTCTGCTTTTTGGTCAGCCCATATTGGGTGTCGGTGTTCCGTGTCCGGCGCAAAACCCCCTCCTCCACTTTCAGGCCCGCTTGCCTGCCCAGCCTGCTGGCCAGCAGGTACGCGTGGTTGTAGCCCCGCCAGTATAGCCTGCGCCAGTGGAGCGGAACGGGCAGGATCACCGCTCCCCGCCGACGCGCCAACCATGGCGCCAGTCTTTCATTCCCCATCTCCGCCAACGGGTGGGCCAGGTATGGGCTATACGAAAACTTGAACGCGTGGATGACCTTCCGGATCGGGTCGTCATAAGGCAGCGCGTACATCGCCGCGTCAAATGGGGGCGGATCCAGGCGGCACTCGCCGCAGAAGTATTCCGCTCCGGTGTCTATCTCGTATGTGAAATCAAGCGGCCTGGCGCAGAGGGCGCAAAGGTTCGGCCCTGGCATGCGGACCAGGCCATGGCACTCGGCGCAAAGCCCCGCATAGCCGCCGGCCATCCCGCAGTTCAGGCATTTGGAGGGAAACAATGCCCTTAGCGAGGCCAAAGTGTTGTTGAAGACTTTATTCATCCCGGCCATGAATCATTATACTCTCTTCCGGGTGGCCCTTGGCCCCTGCGGGGGTGGCGAGGCAAACTCTGGCTTGTAAACCTTCTCGAATTCTGAAATATTCAAGATATACAGTGGTAATTTGGAATCAGATCGCAGTTATGCAAAAGTTTCTTCTAATCGCCGGATCGGCAATGGTCCTGCTGGGCCTGGCCTGGCCCCTGGTGCGGCGAATCGGCCTGGGAAAGCTTCCCGGCGACATTTCGTGGAAAGGGGAGGGCTATGCTGTATACTTTCCACTGACCACTATGATCCTGGTGAGCGTGGCGCTCACTCTGATATTGAATTATTTTCCCAGGCTGTTCAAATGACCCGCCGATTTTTGCTACCATAGGCTGATGCCAACCGTGAACCTTACTGAGAACCCAAGAGCGCTAATCATCAAGCCGTCCTCTTTCGGCGACGTGATCCACGCCCTTCCTGTGGCCCGCGCCATCAAGCTTGCCGCCCCCCATGTGACGGTGGACTGGGTTATCTCCGATTCGTTGACCGATCTTGTGGCCATGTCGCCATATGTGGACTCTTACATTCCTTTTAAGCGGGCGCGATGGACCAAGTGGTGGCGCCCCTCGGTTCTGGAGGATATCGTGGCCCAGGTGAGGAAAGCTCGGATCAAGGAGTATGGCGTCGTAATCGATCTGCAAGGGCTGCTACGCTCCGGGCTCATGACGCTGGCGTGCAGGGCAAAGGTAAAGGTCGGCTTTCCCAGCGCCAGAGAGGGCGCCTGGCTTTTCTATAACGACAATATCTCTGTCCCTCCAGAGGCGATTCATGCCGTGGACAGGTATATGTCGGCGCTAAAGGCGCTGGGGATTGAGAACAGCGCCGGAGTGGAATATGGCCTGGTGGAGAGCGAAGAGGATAAAGCCTGGGCCGAGAGCGATCTGCCAGCCGAGCCTTTCGTGGCGATTAATCCCAATGCCCGATGGGTCGCCAAACGATGGCCCCTGGCGCGTTTTGGGCATCTGTGCCGGGAGTTGGAGAAAAAGTTCGGTTACAGGGTAGTGATCATAGGAGGCCCGGACGACGTGGCTGACGGGTCCAAGCTTGCCCTGATGGCGGGGGACTGGTCTCGCGACCTCACCGGCAAAACCTCCCCAGGCAGGCTGGCGGCGCTGCTTCGCCGGGCGAAGGCTCTTTTCACCAACGATTCCGGTCCGCTGCATCTGGCTGTGGCGGTGGGGACCCCATCGGTTTCGTTCTTCGGCCCCACGGACCCGGCGAAAACCGGCCCATATGGCCCAGGGCATATAGTCCTGCGCTCCGAGAGGGATTGCTCTCCGTGCTTTAAAAGAACATGTCCCTATAATCACGAATGCATGACCGATATTCAAGTTTCCGACGCAGTGGAAGCCTGGGAGGCCCAATCTTCCAAGGAAGGAAAGACCCATGGACGAGTCGCTATTTAAGGCGATAAATCAGGGATTGGCCGACCCCACTATTGATTGGGTAATGGCGACTATCACCAGCCCGGAGTCTTGGCTGGCGCCGGGAGTGATGCTTGCCACGGCGCTGTGCCTTTACGGGCGCAAAAAAGGGATTGTAGCCTTGGCGGCGGCGGTCTTTGCGGTAGGCGCCGGAGACATGCTGGCCCACAATGTGATCAAGCCGATGGTGGGCCGCCATCGCCCATGCGCCGAACTGCCCGATGTCCATCAGCCCAGTCAGGTGGGGTGCACCGATTCTTTCTCGTTCCCCTCCAACCATGCGGTGAACAGCTTCTCTTTCGCTGCTGTTATTGGGATCATATACCCCAGAATGCTCATTGCCCTTGCGCCGATAGCTCTTTTGGTGGCTCTTTCCCGAGTGGCGGTGGGGGTCCACTACCCGGCGGACGTGGTGGCGGGGGCGGTCCTGGGGGTTATCATCGGAGTTTCCACGGCGGCGTTGGCCCGGAGGCTTGCGATGACCCATTGGCAGGAAGAGGCGCTGGAAGATGGATAAACGCCCTGCCGTGTTCCTGGATCGGGACGGATGCGTGAACGTGGAGGATAACCATATCCGGAACCTGGACCAATTCCGCCTCTACCCCGAGTCTCTTGATTCTATAAAAAAGCTTAACGCCGCCGGGTTCCTGGTGGTGGTGATCACCAATCAATCTGGTGTGGCCAGGGGTTTTATGACGGAGGAGCTGGTGCGGCGGACCAATGGCACGCTACGAGAATGGGCTTCCGAGGCCGGAGTCGTGATCGATGGGATTTATTACTGCCCCCACCACCCGGAAGGCACTGTGGAAAAATACGCCATCTATTGCAAATGCCGCAAGCCGGCGCCGGGGATGCTGTTGCAGGCTTCCGAGGATCTGGGGATAGATTTTTCCCGCTCGTTTGTGATAGGGGACAAGATCTCCGACATCGGTCTTGGCCCGGTGGTGGGGGCCAGGTCCATCCTGGTTCGCACCGGGTATGGCGCGGCTCAACTGGAAAAAATAAAGAGCGGAGAGGCGCCCTGGCCGGATCATGTGGCTGATGGAATCGGCGATGCTATCGACTGGATATTGGATCATCATGGAACAGAGGGCTGAGGGCTTCACCCCTATAGGGAACCTCTAAAAA
>JAOUNV010000460.1 GCA_029880775.1 Nitrospinota bacterium
TCTTTGTTGATCCACTAACTGAGCGGTGTACTATTCACCCGGCTATGGCGCGTCCATCGTCTCGTCGGTGAGCCGGAGGAAGATAGACTCCAGGTCCTGCTCGCTGGAATGGGAGCTGGCTTTCAGTTCCTCCATGGTCCCCATGGTCAAGATCTTCCCCTTGTTTAAGATGGCGATCCTGTCGCACACCTCCTGGGCGATGGCCATGGTGTGGGTAGACACCAGCACCGTGGCCCCATCGTCCGCCATCTCCCGGAACAGCTCCTTCACCTGCCGCATCCCCTTGGCGTCCAGCCCCACCATCGGCTCGTCGATGATCAGCGCTTTTGGATTGTGAATCAGCGCCGAGGTGATGATGAGCTTCTGCCGCATACCGTGGGAATAGCTCTCCACCAGTTCGTCCAGCCAACCGTCGAGAAGAAACATTTTCAAAAGCCTCTCCTGGCGCGCTATCACGGCAGGGTCTTTATCCACCTGGAATATCTCCCGCACAAACTCCAGGAACTCGTGACCTGAGAGCTTTTCATAGATGAACGGCTTGTCCGGGACAAAGCCGATAACCCGTTTCGCCTCCAGCGGATTGGTCTGCACATCGTGGCCATCCACAGACATCTTGCCGCTGGTGGGGATCAGCAAACCCGCCAGCATCTTCATGGTGGTGGTCTTCCCCGCGCCGTTGGGGCCCAGCAGGCCGAACACCTCGCCAGCCTTCACTTCCAGCGACAGGTCATCCACCGCCACCGTATGGCCATATATCTTGGTGACGTTTTCGACTTTTATCATCGTTCCATTCTAAACGGATTCACCTGCCTGAAGGCACATAAAAAAAGCCGGACCGTCTAGGGGTAGTGGTGGGTCGGTCCGGCTTTCCCGGTCGGCGACTTTTGGGGGGACCGCCGACCGTTGCAACTCTCCTAATTAATATCGATCTTTTTGGGCTTGGCCTGCTCGGTTTTTGTCACCGTCACCTCCAATATGCCGTCACGGTGGTTGGCCGACACCTTGTCAGGGTCGATATCTGTGAACTTGAGGGACCTGGCGAAACTGCCATATCGCCGCTCCACTCGATAACACTTCTCCTCCTTGTGCTCTTCCTTGACGGCCTTTTCGCCGCTTATGGTCAGCACTCCGTTTTCCATCTCGATATTTATATCATCCTTGGAGACACCAGGCGCCTCCAGGCGCACCTTGTATTCGGTCTCCGTCTCGCTCACGTCCATCGCGGGGGTCCAGCGGTCCCGCGCGGTCAGGCTCTCCTCGCCCCACAGATCGTCAAACCGAGCCGGGAACCTGAATGGAGCCAACTCCGGGAACACATTATGTCTTCTGTCTCTCTTTGCCAGTAGCATGATTAATTCCTCCTAATTTTATTGCTTTGTTATCGCCTTTCCGGCATCCGTATTATTTATACTCTCTCATGGTTGGGATATAAAACTGTCAGGGGTGGGGGTCAAGGCGTGGAAACGATTTTTTTATTTGACGGAAAGTATTTATGTGTATATTATATTTAATTAATATTAAATAGCACCTAATTATCGCTAATATGGCCGCTCCTGAGTTAAAATTCGACGACGCCTATTGGGAAAGGCTTGCGGAAGAATACAAGGACCGGATGCGGGAAAATCCCAGGAGCTATGTCTATGTCCCCCTGGCGGACGCGCTGGTGTACCTGGGTCGGATCAACGAAGCCATCGAGGCGTTAAGCTGGGGGCTGACTCACCTGCCGGAGAGCCGAGCGGCCAAGATTATGCTGGCCGAGCTACTGTACGATATCGGCGATGTGACGGGCGCCAGGCTGCTGCTGGAGGATGTGGTGGCCCGATGGCCAGACCTGCTGGAGGCCGCCAGCTTGCTTTGCAGAATATACGAAACGGAAGGAAACATCGAAACCGCCGGGATGCTGGCCGAATCGCTGCTTGATTATTATCCGAATTCTTCCTCGGTAAAAGAGATGGTTGAGTATTACGCGCGTCAAAGCCCATCCAGAGCTCCAGAACCCCCCGAAAGGGCGCCCGCGCCCGTCAATATGGAAAACAAGCTCAAGAAGGACGGGGAGTTGAGCGCCCTGGAAACGATACTGGAAAACATAGACCACTTGAAGGTGGAGAAGGATAACGTAGATGGCTAAAATCACTGTAATACATGGGCCCAACCTGAACATGCTGGGCAAAAGGGAGCCGGACATTTACGGCGCCATGGATTTGGGCCAGCTCGACGACGCTATCCGCCGGATGGGAGATCAACTGGGTCACCAAGTGGATATTTTCCAGAGCAATCATGAAGGAGGGCTTGTCGATCATATCCAGGGTTTAGGTGGAAAGACGGATATGATCCTGATAAATCCCGGCGCCTATACGCACACTAGCGTGGCTATACGTGACGCATTGCTGGCCGTGGGTATTCCGACGATTGAAGTTCACCTGACCAACATCCACAAGCGGGAAGAGTTCCGGAAAAAGTCATATATCTCAGATATCGTTGTGGGCACTATCGGTGGGTTCGGAGCGCAAAGCTATCTCCTGGCCCTTGCTGCGGCGGCCGGGGTTGTG
>JAOUNV010000461.1 GCA_029880775.1 Nitrospinota bacterium
GGTGGAAGGAGGAAAGATAAGGTCTAACTACCTTGAATGGACACCCATAGAAGACGAAGATGTGGGCGGCTATAAAATCTACCGGGTAAACAAAGCCGACGGATCCTTGGAGGAGATTGCCGATATCAGTGGCGGCAAGAACAGAAACTATACAGATTACGGCGGAGGTAAGCCTCTGACTCCCAAACTTGCGGATAATACATCATATAGCTACAGGATCACCGCATATAACGTATTCAAAACAGAAGGACCCCACAGCAAGCCGGTTTCCACCACTACGGCCCCGCCGCCAACAGTTCCCACCGGGTTTTCGGCAAAGGGTATGCAGCCTAGAATGGTCCCGCTTACATGGGACACCCATACCGACAATAACGTGAAAGGCTATATAATTTCCAGAAGCGATTCGCCTGATGGCCCTTTCACAGAAGTCACCAATATAAAGGGAAGAGAAATCAATAATTTCGTGGACAAGGGAGGCTCTTCCGCCGGCGGCAGCTGGGGATCCAGCTCTTCTAAAGGAAAAAGCCTTGATGACGCTCATCTATATTTTTACAAAGTACAAGCGTATAACTGGGTGGGCGCCAGGTCGAAATTCACCAATGCGGTTTCCGTTTTAACAAAGCCTGTTTCCTTCCCTCCAGAAAATTTCACCGCTACCAGCGACAGACCCGGGCAAGTTCCTCTGGAGTGGAGACCTGTCCCCGATATAACTATAGATTGGTACGAAGTCTTCAGATCCGAAACTAAGGATGGGGAATTCAAGAAGCTGGGCGCCATCAAGTCGGACAAATCCTATTACCTGGACGAAAAGCTTCCAAATGGAAAGACCTACTATTACAAAGTAAGAGCGTTAGATAAATTTGGACTGATTGGAGAGTTCACTGAGGCCGTTTCCGCCACCACCAAGCAACTGCCCACCAGGGTATCCGGGATAAAATGGGAGATCATCAGTGGAGAGCCCACTTTGCTTTGGGCCTCCAACCCTGAAGTGGACATCAAGGAGTACATAATCTACGAGAAAGGATTCTTCGGCTGGTCGAAGGTTGGCTCCTCGGGAGAACCCATGTATATCATTAAAGGGCTGGCCAACGGCTCCACCAGCAATTACTCGGTGTCCGCCGTGGACACCGCAGGATTGGAGGGGGATAGATCGGAATCGATAACGGTCAGGCCCTAGCCGCCGGATCCTGGGAAACCTGAACAATGGACATAGAGGGTAACCGTAAATATATCTGCCAGATATGCGGATACGTCTACGACCCAAAGAAGGGTGATATCGATACCGGGATCGCGCCTGAAACCAGGTTTCAAGATCTTCCCACCGACTGGGAGTGTCCTGATTGCGGAGCCGGACTGAAGGAGTTTTCACCCATTTAAATGGTTTCCCAAAAGTTTCTTTTCAAGCCCCCCTGCCCCCTATCTATGGCCAACCGGAATTCAGTTTCTCTCCTCCATCCCTTAATAGCCATAATTTATTGCTATATCGACACCATATATGATGTAATATCGGGTTTAGCTTGCGGTCTGAAGGTAAAACGCCTCCAGGCGATAACAACACGCATGTTTTCAGATTCCCGCCTCCTCAAGTGCGGCCAGGATAGGCCGTGGGAGTGGGAAAAAGAAGAGAACAGAGGATTAACTTGAAAACGACGAAAGGAACAGCATCTTGAAAGAACTCTCAATCCAAATCATGATGGAGGCCGGATTACATTTCGGCCATCAAACCAAAAGATGGAACCCCAAAATGCGCAAGTACATTTTCGGCTCGCGCAACGGGATATACATCCTGGATCTGCAAAAATCCCTGAAGCTCGCCAACAAGGCCATGGCATTTGCCAGGTCCCTGTCCGCCGGTGGTGGAACCATTCTCATGGTGGGATCCAAAGCCCAGGCCAAACCAATCATAAAAGAACAGGCTATGGCCTGTGGCATGCCATACGTTTCCGAGCGCTGGCTCGGCGGCATGCTTACAAACTTTGATACCATCAAAAAAAGCGTGGCCAGGCTGAAGCAGCTGCGGGAAATGAGCGAGGACGGCTCGTTCAAGGTGCTGGCGAAGAAGGAAGTGATTCGGCTGCAAAAGGAACTAGGTAAGCTGGAAAGAAACTTGGGCGGCCTGAAGGATATGCAGGCGTTGCCAGACGCCGTGTTCATTGTGGACACAAAAAAAGAGAGCATAGCCCTCTCTGAAGCGGTGAAACTTGGCATCCCCATAATCGGCCTGGTGGACACCAACTGCGACCCTGACGGGATCAGCCATATAATCCCAGGCAACGACGACGCCAACCGCGCCATCCATCTTGTGGCGTCCGCCGTGGCGGAAGCGATAATGGACGGCCAAAATGAACATGATATGAAAGTGAAGGCTTTGACTGAGGAGAGGGAGCGGACAGCCACCGAAACCTTGAAAAGAGAGAAGTCGAGGAAAGAAGCCGCCGCCGCAGAGCAATCCGTAGCCGTGACGCCCCCGGTCAAAAAAGAATCCGCCGCCGATACCGGCGCCGAAAAGGAAAATCAATAACATCGGATTTTACACCTCCAG
>JAOUNV010000006.1 GCA_029880775.1 Nitrospinota bacterium
TCAGAGAATCTGGTGTTCTTCCCTCAGCGGTTTCGTCCCCCTCGAATATGGTGGCGGATACGTCTATCTCTCCGGCAAAATCCCCGACGCCGCTGGCCCTGTTCTCCTTTATTTTTTCCTCCACGGCGTCGGCGGCGTTAATTAAGAGATTCACGAAAACTTGCTCCAGCTTGGAAAACTGCCCCTTAATCTCCTTAAGGTTAAGGTAGCTTTCTTTTATAGTGATATATTTTCGCAGTTTGGACCGGACCAAGTTCACCGCCTGGGCAATCACCTCGCGCAGATCCACGCTCTCGTCCAGGGATTCTTCACCCATGTGGGCGTAGTGCGTTATCCCGGAGACTATTTTTTCGATCCGTTCCGTTCCCTTCAGCGCCTCGTTTATCATGGAGGGAAACTCATTCAGGATGATATTGCGGGTCACGTCCATGTTCTTGCGGTCGTCCAGCTTGTCCAGCCTTGGGCGCAACCTCTTTATATACTCGTTCATAAGTTGCAGGTTGGTGCGGATAAAAGTGGTGGGGTTGTTTATTTCGTGTGCGATCCCGGTGCTCAGCACACCCACTGTGGCCATCTTCTCCGAGTTGAGCAGTTGCCGGGTGCGGGCTACCAGGCTATCGGAGAGCGATTTCTTTTCCAGAGCGCGGTCCACCGCCTTTAAGAACTGATCCTTTTCTATCGGTTTGACAATAAAATCCCCGGCGCCGGCGCGCACGGTGTCTATGAATATCTCCATATTGCCGAAGCCCGTGATCACCACGATATTCACTTCCTTGTCTGTTAACCTGATCCGGCGGATCAGGTCCAGCCCGCTTATCCCCGGCATCATAAGGTCTGTGATTATAAGGTCGATTCCGCCTTCCTTGAACCGCTCGAAAGCGCTTTCCCCATCCAGGCAGACAGTCGTCTTGTACCCCGCCCCCTCTAGCAGCCGGACCAGATACTCCGCCACGATCCTGTCGTCGTCCACCAGAAGGATGGTCCTCTGGCCTACCGGCTCCAGGAACAGGTTCGATAATTCAGGCGATTCGTCCATCTTCATTTTCCGTTTTTGTTAATTGCCACATACTATTCCAAGGAGTCGTACAGTTCCATTTGTTTCTCAATAATCATAAATCATATAATCTGGCGCCGCGGGCTACGATCCCCGTTCCAGTTCCGCCAGGCTTTCAACCGCCTTCTGCTGGCCTGGGTCCAGCTCCAGGATAAACCGGAGAGCCTGCGCGGCCTTGTCACCCATGCCGACGCTGTAATATATGGTCGCGATCCGGTACAAGGCGCCTATATCCTCCGGGTTCAGCCGGATAATCCGGCGGTACAGGTGGAACGCGTCGAGCAGGTTTCCCTTCCGGTCGAACTCGTCCGCTTTGGCCCTCAGCGCTTCCAATTCCATTTCTTTATCGTCTTGCGCGGCGGTGTCTTTACTATTCTTTTCCCGGTCCAAGGCCATCTGAGTCAGAGCCCCCACCTCCTGCTCCAGCTTACCCGCCTTTTTCTTCAGTTTGTCCGCCTCGCGGGATTTCTCGTCCAGCCTCCGCATAAGCTCAGACACTGTTTTAGAATCCTCCCGCTCTTGGCTGGTTTCCCCGCTCTCTTTTGGCTGGCCAACGACAGCCATTATTCCGCGCCCCTTTTTCCCCTTGATCACCATCTTACAGCACCGACATATCGTCCGCCAGAACCTCAAAATCGTAGGCGGCGTTGGACTTTGGTGCGAATAGCTGTATCGGTTTGCCCGCCGCAGAGGCCTCGGGCAGCTTGGCGTCCAGCCTTATCCTGGAGCGCACCAGGCTTTTTCCATACTTTCCCTCAATCTTTTTCATTATCGCCGCCTGGGTTCCCGTCCGCTTGTCCACCATGTTCGGGGCCATGCCCGCCACCCGCGTCTCCACCCCCAGCTCGGCATTCACAGCTTCCACCACCTCCATCAGCCCCTCCACCGCAGCCATGGAAAGGCTCGACCCAAGGACTGGGACCAGAGCCTCCGGGCAAGCGCAAAGCGCGTTGAGCGTCAACAATCCAAAATTAGCGGGACAATCCACTATCACCAGGGAGTACCCCTCATCCATCCTGTCCAACATACCCGACAGTTTCAACGCCCGATTCGGCTCGTCCGCCAGCTCCAGCTCCGCGCCATACAAACGCCGGGCGGAAGGAAGCAGGTGAAGATCCTTCACAGGGGTGGGAACCACCGCCCGCGCCAGATTATCCTCCTGCCCGATCAGAAGCTCATATATGGTGGAGTCCTCCGGGCCCGGCTCCACCCCCAGGCACAAAGTGGCGGCCGCCTGGGGATCCAGATCCACCAGCAACGTCTTCTGCCCCCGCAGCGCCAGCGCTGAGGCCAGGTTCACCGCTATGGTAGTGCGGCCGCATCCCCCCTTCAGGCCGGTCAGCGCGATTCTTCTTGCCATCGCCTCGTCAGCTCACTTATGCAGAGCCTGGCCATGGACATCGTGGGCCGCCTCCAGCACAGCCTCGGCCAGGGTGGGATGGGCGAAAAGCGTTTCTCCCAGTTGGCGAGCCGTCATCCCAGCCTTCATGGCCACGGCGGCTATATGTATCATGTCTGTGGAGCGGGGACCTATCATGTGGGCGCCCAGCACCAGGTCCGTTTCCCCATCCGCGATGATCTTCACAAATCCGGCTATCTCCCCCGTGGCGTGCGCCCTGGCCAGCCCCCGGAACATGAAAGAGCCCACCTTGGCCCCCGGCGGCGCATCCTCCTGGGTCACACCCACGGCGCCGATCTCTGGAA
Source organism: Nitrospinota bacterium (assembly GCA_029880775.1). Classification (GTDB taxonomy): domain Bacteria; phylum Nitrospinota_A; class UBA7883; order UBA7883; family UBA7883; genus JAOUMU01. Next base: position 2,759 of record JAOUNV010000006.1, read on the forward strand.
TGGTGAATATAGACATGGGCACGGGCCCGAAGTTTCTGTCCGGTGACTTGCCCGCGATCAGATCCGCCACAAACGCCCCTTCCCTATATGCGGTGTAGGCCAGAAGAAACCGCCCCGCCACATCACCCACGGCAAAGATGTTTGGCGAAGAGGTTCTGTAATCAGGGTCAGTCTCCACGCTGCCGTTCTCTCTGGTCTTCACACCCGCCTTCTCCAGCCCCAGGGCGCCGGTGGGGAAGCTCCTCCCCACGGAGAGGAACACCTTCTCCGCCACCACCTCCGCGCCGTTCTCCAGCACGGCGGTGGCTTCTGTAGGCTTAGCCTCCACACCCTTGATGTTGGCGCCGGTGATCACTTCCACTTTCAGCTTTTTCAGCTCCCGTTCCATCAGGCGGGCCACCTCCCCATCCATTCTTGGCAGGATTGACGGCATCATTTCAAGCATGGTCACCCTCACTCCCAGCCGGGCGAACACACAGGCGAACTCGCACCCCACAACCCCGGCGCCAATGATTATCATGGAAGCCGGTGGCTCATCCATATCGAATATAGAGTTGGTGTCCAGCGCCTGGTCCGCGGAGAGGCCGAATAGCCTGGCAGGGGCCGTGCCGGTGGCGATGAGGGCATGTTTGAACGCTATTTCCCTCCCGGCGGCGGTGATGCGGTCCGGCGCGGTGAAAGCCCCCTCCCCCTTTATCACCTCGACATCCTTTTTCTTCAACAGGGAGGATAGCGCCTTGCGAAACTGGGCCACGATCTTTTTTTCCCTGGCCGCTATTTTGGAAAAGCTGGGGGTGAACTCGAATGGCGACTCGGCCACCTGGTTGATATGCGCGGCGTGATCCACCGTCTCGGCGCCAGCGATCCACGCCTTGGCTGGCACGCATCCACGGTTCAGGCATGCTCCCCCCACCAGGTCCTTCTCCACCACGGCCACTTTCAGGCCGGCGCCCGCCGCCCTGAGCGCCGCCGAATATCCACCCGGCCCACCGCCCAAAACCACCAGATCAAACGAATCCATGCAAATCTCCCCTTTTTCCTATTCATGAGCCCTGGACGTATTATAACCGGCTTCGCTGGATTGTATTGCATAACAGCCGATGGAGAAACGGAGTGAAGCGACTTTGATTGAAAATTACAAGAGACAGGCAGGCGCTTGGCTTCCGGCGAGGGACCGTTTACCCCACACCGACATCTTCACTGCGGCCATGGTCCCACTCAGGATATCCACGATGTCGTTTATATGTTTCGGGTACCCCCCGGCGCAGACCACGCCACCTGGATACCCCGCCCGCGAGCGGTTTCCAGTACGTATTCGTCCCGTGCCCGTAGCCCTTGCTTGGTCAGTAAAAACCCACCCAGCATGTCGTCGTGGAACGGGTCGGAGCCGGCAAACAAACGTGGCTACCATCCCCGGAAAACCATGCTCGCTCTTAGCGCCACCATGATCAGCCATTGCAGTGTGAACACAATCACCATCCACGGCAGGGGGAAGCGGGCCAGCGCCAATCCGGCGGGGATTATGACAAATGGCTGCATAAAGAGCCACACCCGCGCCGTCTCCCCCGGCAACAGCCCGGATAAATCGACAATCGCAATCTGCGCCGCGCAAATGATGGTCATGGTGTTCGCGTCCAGGGCTGGCCTCCTGTTTTTTATCGCGTCCCATACCGCAATCGCAAAAAGAGCTATCGCCATATACCCCGCGCCCAGAGCGAAATCCGTTATGTTAAAAGGGAGCGCTGTGATGTATGGCCGGTGGACGACACCCAACATCCTTTTTTGCGCTTCTATCGCGCTTCGGAACGCAAGAATGGGGTCATACCCCGTGAGCGCATGCAATGCCAGGTTCAGCCCCAGCCACAGGAGAACGGCCACAGCTCCGGCCACCACCACGCGCCGGATGGCCACGCCCTTTTCCTCCGCCCCCATAATCCAGACGGCCGACATCATCACCATGAAGGAGCCCATGACCAGAAGGTTATAGGCGAAAAACATCATCACAAAAAGAATGCCGCCAAGACCTGCTGCCATGCGCAAGTCATCGAATGACCGCCGCCACAGGTATATCATCAGAACCGAGATAACCGGATATGCCAGGTCGAATGCTGGAAAGAAGACAACCAGGCCGGGAAGCGTCGCGTATAGACCGCAGGCCACAAGCCTTGACCTTGCCTCTGTAGTCCATAAACCCGCCAGTATATATACGACAAACACGCCAGCGGTGGACACCACCCCTATCAGCCCCGCGCCCGCATACGCTCCCGCGTCCATGCCAAAGAGAGAGATGGCGATGTAATAATGGATAATGGGCCCTGCCGGGTGAGTGTTGGCATGCAGAGAAAGCCTATGGAGGTGGAAGTTTTCCAGGAAGGCGCCCAGGTCAGTTATCCTGGCTGCGTCCGTGAAATATCCGGTGGTGTAACGGGAATAGACGATATGTTTGATAACCGCCACATCGTTGGCGAGAACATATATACCCATCACTTGTGAATAAAGCATAGCCATGGCGAACAACGCCAGAGGGACTGCGGCTCTGGTTCCATTGTTCCCCAGCCACAGGCCGCCCAGGACCAGCAGCAGGGAAGGCGCCATCATCATGGCAGGAAAAAAATATCCGGAGTCTCTCCACTCCCACACCCAGAATCCCGGCAACCCGTTTATATATGGGAGATGGAAAAATATCGCCGCCAGCGCCATCGTTCCAACGCCGATCACCAGAAGCGGAAGCTTGTATTGGGTCATAACCCATAGCTCACGCCAGCGGGCATCTTCCAGGCGCCGACAAGCTGATCGACGATGAGCTCCAGCCGGTTACATCTCACACGGTCATTGGCCATGGGTGTCATCCGTCACTTAGACAGTTGCAATTCATAACGAAAAAAACACCCTCACCCTCGGCCTGGAGCGTTTACTTGTCCCCCTGTTATCCCCCTGCGGGAGCAGAGGCGCCCACAGGTGAAGTCACACGCCATCTCCATTGCGATTGCCCGGGAGCGTATAACGTCAGATAAGGTGGTTGACGATAAAGTTGTCGCCAAACTTCTCCAGGTTTTCCTGCAGAGTTTCATACTCGTCCAGATGCCTCTCCTCATCCTTCAGGATGCTCTCCATCAGAAGCCTGGAGCCGTTGTCGTTATCCTCGTAGCACATGCGGATTCCCTGGTTCAGCCGGTCTATGGCGCGCACTTCCAGGTCGATATTCACCTTGATAATGGTGGCGACATCTTCCATGTCCACCCGAGGCACTTCATGCTTCTCATATTTCATGGCGCCGCCCACATACAGAATGCGCTCCATCAAGTGCTCGGCGTGCCCCATCTCCTCCACGGCGTCCTCTTTCAGCCGTTCGGCGAATTTCTTCAGCCCCTGGTCGTCCATCCTGGCGTGCTGGTCCATATATATCCCGATGGCTCCGATCTCGGCGGTGTACACCAGGTTGAGCATCTCTATAACCCTGTCAGTAGATTTCTTCGTTGTCATTAACATCCTCCTTTTATCTCCTCAGGATATACCTAGGAACGAATATGCCAAAGCCATTTTTGATGGTGGATCTTTTGAAGAAAACGGCTTGCGTCTCGGCTGACGGTGTTAAAATACACTCAACCGATTGACTGGTTATGGAGAGTGACCATGAGTGTCTGGGGTGTGGGAAGTTTCGATAATGACACGGCGCTGGATCTGGTGGAGGAGCTGCTGGAAGTGGACAGGGGCGCCACGATCCTGGTCTCCAGCCTGCAAGCCACAGCAGCCACACCCTTGGACGAATTGATAGACTCCGAAGACGCGGCGGAAACCCTGGTGGCTGCGGAATATCTGGCGGCGGCCAAGGGATCGGCCGCGGACAACCTCCCTGAACAGGCGAAGCAGTGGCTGGAGGAAAACGACCTTATAGCCGGGGATATTCTTGTCGGCGGCTCCCGCGACAAAAAAGAGAAATGGCTCACCGACATCGCCTTAAAGGCAATCGGAATAATCCAGTCGGTGAACTCGGAGCTGAATCAGATGTGGGAGGAATCCGAGGATTACGATGAATGGCTGGCCGGGCTGGATGACCTGAAGGCGCGGCTTACTCGAAGTTAATATTAACTAAGGAGGATACAAAATGTCTGGAAGCGTGTACAAGGTAATCGAAGTGATCGGCTCGTCGGAAAAATCGTGGGAAGACGCCGCATGCGCCGCCGTGGAGCGAGTCAGCAAGACTCTCGACGACCTTCGCATCGCCGAGGTGCTGGAGCAGGATTTGAAGATCGAGGAGGGCAAAGTAATCGCCTACAGGACAAAGCTGCGCCTCTCTTTTAAGTATCGCGACTAGGCAAACGGAGCCTACACCCTAGGGCGCCTATGCCATGAAGGCGAAATAAATCCCGGCCGCCAAAGCCATGGTGGCGGGGACAGTGAGCAGCCATGCGCGGATGATCGCCATCAGTGTGTCCCTGGGGGTCTTGTGCACGCTTTTGGAAAACCCAACCCCCACCACGGAGGAAATCACCACATGGGTGGTGGAGACCGGCATGCCCAGCAAAGAAGCGCCCAATATCACCGCCGTCCCTCCGGTCTCCGCGGAAAAGCCGTGGATAGGCTGCATTTCCGTTATCTTTTTCGCCACAGTCTTGAGCACCCGCAGCCCCCCCAGCAGAGTGCCCAGGCTGATGGAGACAGCGGAAAGAGCCGTCACCCAGAAGGGAATCTCAAACTTTTCTATGGAGCCTGCCTGAAACAGCGCCAGCGCCATCAGCCCCATGGTTTTTTGCGCGTCGTTGGCGCCATGGGCCAGGCTCATCACCGCCGCCGAATATTTCTGCAGCCGGGCGAACACCCTGTTCACCTGGAAGTTTGAAACCTGGGTGAAGACCCCGTGCGAAACCCTGGTGAAAAACCGGAACACTGCAAACCCGACCACGAACCCGAAAAGGGGGGAAGCGAAAAGCGCCATGATCACCTCTCCCAGCTTGGCCCAGTTGAACACGCCCATGACACCGCCCTCTCCCGCCGCCTTGGCCAGCGCCGCTCCGGCCAGCGCCGCTATCAACGCATGGGATGAGCTGGAGGGAAGCCCCAGGCTCCAGGCGCCCAGGCTCCACAATATGGCGGCCACCAGCGCGGCCATGATCAGCCCCGAGTCCATGAATTGGGGATCCACCACCCCCGTGGCCACGGTATACGCCACTTTGTGGGAGATAAAGGCGCCGATAAAGTTGAAGAGAGCGGCGGTGGCCAGAGCTGCCGGCACTGTCATGGCCCTGGAGCCGATGGTGGTGGCCACTGTGTTGGCCGCGTCGTTGAAGCCGTTTATGAAGTTAAATACCACGCAGAGAAAAATCACCATAATCAGGGCGCTAATCTGAGAATCAGGCATGCTCTATGATCATCCCCTGGATCACCTTCATCATCCCCACCAGGGAGTCGAGCACCTCCTCCAGCTGATCCAGGATCTTCTCGTCCATCTCCGCCCGGCGATAGGCGGACAGATCCCCCCCCAGCGCCGCCCGGTTCAGCTTGGCGGAAAGCTCCTTTTTCCAGCGCCAATAGATATTGTCACCTTCCATCTCTATATCGCACATCCGAGTCAGCGTGGCCGCCAGCTCCGCCGACCCCTGGCGGGAATGCCTCAGCAGGTCCACTGTCTTGGTCGCCTCAGCTATCCCCCGCTGGAAGGCCATCAGCTGCTCCAGGACGAAGGGGGGCAAGCCGCCGCGATACTCGGCTGTTATGTTCATCATGGCGGACTCGTACAGGCTGTCCATCGCATCGTCCAGGCAGGAGAAAAGCCGCCGAAGCTCCAATGGGGAGAAGGGGGGTGTGAAGCTGCGTTTTAGCCCGGAGGTAACCTCCTGCACCACCAGATCCCCTTTTCGCTCCAGGATCTTCAGGTCCGTCAAAAGCTTTTCACGATCAAAGGGGGAGAGGTTCTGTTTGGAGGCGGCGTCTATATACACCCCCAGTGTTTCGCCGATCAGCCGGTACATAGTGTCCATCGGACCGAAGAAATCCACCTCCTCCGGAAAGAAGAAGCCGATAATTTTTTTCAAGACCATTTACACCTTTTTGCAATTCAAGCTAAAGCCGCCACACGCCAAGTTTCGGCTCGTCCCACGTTGCAGGATACAGTTTCCTCAGGCCAGGATCAAATCCGCGTAATCTTTACTGCGGTCTCACTATGGCGGATCGGGATTTCGCCGGGCTTACAGATCTATTGGGGACCTTGGCGACCGGCCAGGAACACAGATTCTTATTAAATATTAAAAGCTGAAATCGAGCGTCGCCAGGGCTGGCTATGATGAAAACACTTCGCTAAGGGAGAGGTTGCGCCTCTCCATCGATTCCACTCCCGCCTTCGCCCAGGTGATATAACCTTCCGTAAGCCACTTCGAGCATGAATTGTTCATCCATGGCTAATTTTTCAATCTCGCTAACTATTTTATCGTCAGACATCAACCTGTAGCATGCGTCGCATACGCTGTTCTCGAAATACTCTTTCGGCAGCAAGTTGCCCACACCTCTTCGCTCCAGTTCTGAAATAATTTTTTTGGGGCCCCATACCCTGATGGCGTGAAGAGCGGCGTTCGTCTCCGACTTGTCGAGTATTTCTTCGATCGACATCTCCCCGATCCTGCCTAGTAGCAAGGGATGATCACCATCGATGTCTATCACTGGGCCGATACACGCAGTCACTCGACCGTCTGGAAATATGATTGGGGAGTCTCCCGAAAGGCAAGCGGCGGGGCAGGGTGCGGAAGCCAGGGCGCGGCCACCGGCGCCCAAGGTCATGGCCGCCCTTCCCACCGGGAAAGTTATCGCGGAACTTATCCGCCGCTTCTCGGTGACTTTGAGCAACGTATCTATCGTCTTCTTGTACTCGGGCTCCTCCAGGTCTGCTGCGCAGACGGCCACGCTATGCGGTCTCCCCAGCTCCTTCGCCGCAAGGATGGCGTTAAGGATGTTCTCAATGGGGATCGCTTTTTGGTGGTATACATCTGTGCTGAAGGTGAACATTTTCACAGACTGCAGGTTCGCCATCACCTTTTTCGCCGATGCTCGGCTTCCCGCCCAAAACGCATTCGATACCACCGTGGGGATAAGGCCGCATTGCGCGGCGAAATCGCTGATATCCTTTAAATAGTCGATGTCGAAAAAAGGCTCGCCTCCGGTGATCGATAAAATATTGACGTGGCCTTCCCTGTATCTCGACACCTGGCTTATCCAGTCAAAAGCCACTTCGACCGGGATTTTCTCTTTTCTGTTCGGCCCTGCTTTTATGATGCAGTGTGGGCAGGCGATCTGGCACTTATACGTCAGTAGTAACCCGATATTCAGAAGATAATCAAGGCCCTGCTTTTCCATGCTCTACGTTCCACGCCAGACGGGCTCTCCGACACCACCTGAGGGCATAGGAGACGCTCCGTCATAGCGTTTATTTTAACGCCCTGTTTTAGGCGCTATCATAATATTGAGATTCTTGAAGCTGTTTGGATTTTTCAACAGTTCCCTCAACATTTCGGGATTCCCCAATATTCCGAGAGTTTCCGGGAAATGAACGATTCTCTTTTCCTTGGCGATTAATTTCGTGAGTTCAGGCGGTAATTTGTATGAAGTTCCTAATACCTTGCCCACTTGGATTGCTTTTTTTACAGGCATGCGCACACCCTCCTTACGTTGCAATGTTAATAGTTTGCTCCGCGACATCCCCCTGCGGCCGTTCGTCTTGGCAAGCTGCCCCAATGAAGCCTCAGCTTTGACCACGATCATAATTATTACAACATTTTACTTGGTATCATGTCAACAGCAATGTGCAACATTTTCCCACTAAGTGCAGTCGAAACCATGAATCAATTCAGGCTGTTTCATCGTGGATAAATTAACTTTGCGGATTAAGCATGACGTGGGACGGCATTCCCCGGAAGAAGACAAGACACCTTGACCAGGCTGCGCTCAGCGGATGATATCCATCGAAGTACTCATTTCCGCCCCCCTTTTTCTATTCTCAACTCGGCGATCTTCTTGGCCAACGTGTTGCGGTTAAGCCCCAATTCCTCGGCGGCCTTGGATTGCACGTCGCCGCAACGTTTCATCGCCGTCTCTATAAGCGCCTTCTCAACCCGGCGGATCACAGTCTCGTACACCGCGCCGTGGGCAATATCCGGATACAGGGTCCGGGCCGCGCCCTCCAGCGAAGCCGCCTCTCCCGGCTCGGCGCTCCCCCTTCCTCCCGCTTCGGAAGGAAGGTCCTCCAGCGTGATGGTGTCCCCCGGCGCCAGAGCCACCGCTCGCCGGACGGCGTTTTCCAGTTGCCGCACATTGCCAGGCCAGGAGCGGGCCATGAACGCTTCAATCACCTCCGGATTAGCCCGTTTTGGGGCCTCTCCCAGTGTCCTGGCGGCCCGAGCCAGGAACGACTCCACTAACAGAGGAATATCCTCCTTCCGCTCGTCCAGGGTGGGGGCTTGGGCGCAGAGAACATTTAGCCGATGGAACAGATCATCGCGAAACCTCGCGGCCTTGGTTTCCTCTTCCAGGTTTTTGTTTGTGGAGGCGATGACCCTGGCCAGAGTCCTGCGGGGTCTGGAACTGCCCACCGGATAGTACTCCCGCTCCTGCAGCACGCGCAGCATCTTCGCCTGCAAAGGCAGCGGCATGTCACCGATCTCGTCCAGCAGGATCGATCCCTCCCCGGCGGCGGCGAATTTCCCCTCGCGGCTCTCCACCGCTCCGGTGAACGCCCCCTTTATGTGGCCGAACATTTCCGACTCCAGAAGCTCGCTCGGCACGGCGGCGCAGTTGACCGTGACAAAAGGCGCGGCGGCGCGGCGTGATTGAAAATGCAGCGCTCTGGCCACCAGTTCCTTTCCGCTTCCCGTGGGCCCCGTCACCAGGACCGTGTCTGTGGAATCGGCGGCCCTCCCCATGAATTTGAACAAGCTCTGCATCGCGGCGGATTTGCCCACCATCTCTTCCGGGTCACCCACCTCCCGGCGGGATCGCAACGCCCCCAGCTCCGCGCTCATGGCGCGATATTCCATTATTCTGGAGACCAGGATCTCCACCACATCCATATCAAAGGGCTTTGTGATGTAATCAAAGGCGCCCCGCCGCATGGCGGTGACGGCGTTTTGCATGGTGGCGTCCGCCGTCATCACCACCACCGATGGTGGCCGGGGCCCGACGCCGGCCTGGCCGAACAGGTCGAACCCGCTACCTCCAGGCAGGTTGATATCCAGAAACACGATGTCGTACTCCGTACCGGTCAGCTTATCCGCGGCTGTGGAGAAGGTGTCCGCCGTATCCACAAGCGCGCCCTTGGCTTCCAAGCCCCGGGAGAGGACAAATCTCACGCTCTCCTCGTCATCCACCACCAGGATCGCCGCTGGTTTTTCATCCTGGTTCAATACCGTCTCCTGATCGACATCATGTTTTGGTATAATGTTCGTTTCCTATAGAATGGGATTATACCGTTTCCAACAGACCTGAAAGTCAATATTCCGTGAAAAAAGAGATAACGTACAAAGACGCGGGTGTGGACATAGACGCCGCCATGGAGAGCCTGCGCAGAATCAAGGGCTTCACAGCCTCTACCCACACACCTGCCGTGTTGGTGGGCCTGGGCGCTTTCGGCTCGCTGTATGACCTGGGGCCCACGCTCAAAAGCTACAAAAGCCCCGTCATGGTCCAGAGCGCCGATGGCGTGGGGACCAAGATGATGGTGGCCAGGATGACTGGTGTTTTCGACACAGTGGGGGAGGATCTGGTCAACCATTGTCTCAACGATATCCTATGCCTGGGCGCCAGGGGATTCACATTTTTGGACTACATCGCCTCTACAGACCTGGAGCCGGGTATGGTGGAAAGCCTGGTCCAGGGGATGGCCCGCGCATGCGTTCGGTCTGGCTTGGCGCTGGTGGGTGGGGAAACAGCCCAGATGCCGGGCGTGTATATGCCAGGCGAGGTGGACCTGGCAGGGGTAATCACCGGCCTGGTGGAAAAAGACGAGATCATCACCGGAGATAAAATCAGAGCCGGGGACGCTTTGCTGGGGCTGGCATCCAGCGGATTGCACACCAATGGATACACCCTGGCCAGAAAGGCTCTGTTCGACTCCATGGGCCTGAAGGTGGATGAGCATCTGCCGGAGCTGGGGCGGACCGTGGGGGAGACACTCCTGGAGCCGCACAGGGACTACTCAAGGGTTCTGCTGCCGCTGCTTACCGAACACCAGGTGACCGGCCTTGCCCATATCACCGGTGGGGGACTACCGGACAACGTCCACCGGATTCTGTCTGGCAAATACGACGCTGTCATAGAGAAGAAATCGTGGGAGCCGCCCGCCATATTCAACCTGATCCAGCGAGGCGCCAACGTGCCCGATGCGGATATGTTCCGTTCTTTTAACATGGGCGTGGGAATGGTGATCGCCGTGGGAGCGGAACAAGCGGACACCCTGGCCACGGCGCTGGAGACGGCAGGGGAGACTGTATACCAGCTGGGGGAAATTCGTAAAGGAAAAGGTGAGGTAAAGCTGGTCTGACAGGCCCGCTTTACCCGCTAATACCTTTACCAGGGCCGTTTTTGGCCTCCTCCTTTTTCTTGTTGGCGAACTCCTGCATTATCCCATGGAAGAATTTCACCATCTCCGGGTTGTCCCATTCGCGCACCCCCTCCGCCGCGGCCTGGATGTTGCCGTCTGGATCCACAAAGAAAGTACGGGGGATCGAACGGACTCTATAGTCGCGCATGGCGGAGTTGTCCGGATCGTGGAGGATGGTGAAATCCAGCTTGAATTCTCTGGCGAACTTCTTGACCATACCGGAGGATCCATCCCCCTCGTCTATGCTCACAGCCACCATAGCCAGCCCATCTTTTTTCATCTTGTTGTACAGACTGTTCATCATAGGCATTTCCACTACACAGGGACCGCACCATGTGGCCCAGAAGTTTAAAAACACCCATTTCCCTTTATAAGAAGAAAGCCTGACCTTCCCCCCGTTCATCACATCCTCCAGGTGAAAATCAGGGGCGGGAGGGTTCTCCGGGGGCTTGGCGGTCTGCGTGGCCGTCTGGGTGGCCGCTTGGGCGGCCGCTTGGGCGGCATGAACGTGGTCCGGGCCAATAGCGGCCGTGCCGAAAGAATATCCCGCCGCGACCAGCGCCGAGAGGATGAGAAGCCTTTTTATCATTACTGTTTTCTCCGGTTTTCAAAACTGCCAACGGGGAAAACACATCCGACCTCCCAAAGGGGCCGGGAAAGTGTTATCGGTTCCCGCGATAATCTCCATGGCTAAACTATTTTAAAGCCGATCTACGGCATTCCATATACTCCGGCATTATACCACCAGCCAACGGCATTTGCGCCTATTTCAGACTCAACCGATAGTATCGTAGCTGATGTCAACCACATCCCCGGCGACGATCCCGGAATCCTCCGCCACAACCTGATCATCCACAATTATCTGAGCCGTGAACGAGCCATCGCCTTCGTTCGTCACTGTCAATTGTAAAGGCCATTTCACATTGTTGGTGAATTTCTTCTCCCACGGCAGCTGAATGCCTGATTCTTTGAAGATTTTGCCGTTATCGATTTTTGCCCAGATTTTGACGCTGGGCGTATCACCAGTGACGGAGTAAACCACATCATGCACCCCGCTGCCGCAGCCGGCCATTCCCGAGGAAAAGCACAGCAACACAACTATGAACATTTTTTTCATACGTTCACCCGCATTTAAACAAACTGATTATCAATATACAATCCGGCGAGCCGCAACGCACATTGCCCTTTGGCTCAATCAGACGGTGAATCCGGATAATTGCGAAAAGCCTCCATGACC
>JAOUNV010000080.1 GCA_029880775.1 Nitrospinota bacterium
CGATAACATAATTAAGAAGGATCAGGCATGAAAAAAGTATTATTAATGGCCATTGCGTTCTGTTTCACCTTCGCGACGTACCCCGCCATGGCGGACCCGGCGGCGGGAGAGGCCCTGTTCAAAGGCTCCGCCAAATGTAAAAACTGCCACAAGGTTACGGCTAAAAAGAAGGTAGGGCCTGGCCTGGCGGCGGTGGTAGATCGAGCTGGCGAAGATTGGATAAAGGGCTTTCTAGCCGATCCGAAGGCGGTGTGGACTGCGGATGAAGGCTACACCAAAACCTTGAAGGCCGCTGTCGAACGAGTGGAGAAACCAAAGCCGAAACACAAGACCAAGAAACTCACAGAACAGCAGATCTCCGATCTGGTGGATTATCTAAAGACCCTTAAGTGATCCGATCTGGTGGGAGTGGATGGCTGCGATCTGTGGCTACTCCATCTCCCGCCACCACGGCTCCATGGGCATAGGGCCTGGATTTTCGATGATCTGACCAGCCTTGGGTGTGGCGAAAGATATCTCCCGGCGGAGCGCTTCGGTGTAGAACCGTTCCGCCGGTTCCTTCCACGGGTGGAACGCCATCCGAAAAGTCCCCCAATGCATCGGGATGAATGTTTTGCCCCTCAGGTCCAGATGCGCCTGGACCGCCTCCTCCGGTGTCATATGGCTCTCCGGCCACACATCGGCATAGGCGCCGATGTGCATCAGCGTAAAATCGAAGGGGCCGTACCGCTCCCCGATATCTTTGAAGCATCCGAACATCCCAGTGTCCCCGCTGAAATAGACACGGCTCTCCCGCCCGACAATCACCCAGGAGCCCCACAACGTCTTATTGCGATCAAAGATCCCTCTGGCGGAAAAGTGTTGCGTCGGAGTGAGGGCCAGGGTCACCTTCCCGCCAGGTGAAAACTCTCCCCACCAGTCCAGTTGCGTAACTTTATCTTTCTCCACGCCCCACTTGATAATGCGCTCCCCCACGCCCATAGGCGCCACAAACCTTGCGGTCTTCCCCTTCAGCGCCATGATGGTATCGTAATCCAGATGGTCGTAGTGGTCGTGGGAGATCAACACCACGTCCAGATCGGGAATCTCCTCCGCGCTGATGGGAGGTGGGGTAAAGCGCTTCGGCCCGGCCCAGCTTATGGGGGAGGCCCGTTGGCTGAAATTTGGATCGGTCAATATTCGCAGGCCGCTTATCTCTATGAGCATCGCAGAATGACCCAGCCAGGTGATCCGCGTTTTATGGTCCGGCTGCTTTGGATAGTCCTCCCTCTTTCGCCTCTCCACTGGTAATTCCGCCACCGGCTCCTGTTTTTTTCGATTCTCCAGAAAGAAACGGTAGAACAGGGAGGCATGGCTTGATTTTGGTGTGATGTCAACGCCACCGCTATTATGGTACCGCCCATCGCGAAGAATGCTGGCGCCGCAAGCCTGTCGGCTGTTATCGCTTTCATCCGGCTGGGAGGTGGTTTCCGGAGGCATGGCTGTGGTCACCAAAACGCTCCCCAGCAACAAGGCGGCGCAGGCACAGCGCAGGATCACGTATTTTGTCGGCCACCCTCGTAAGATGAGGGAGTCCGGAAGCTGTGGGGGTGGGTCAGGGAAAAGTCTTTCGCATGCTGGCGATACCCAGGTTCAAAAGCGTCGCGGCGTATGTTCTGGATCAATTCGCCAAACGCGGCTGTCGACTTTACATCGGGCGCCGCAGCCGTTCCAACATCGCGCAGGCGCATATCCACCACCACCTTTGCGCCGTTTTGCTCCGATGCCATTTCGCCCCGCTCGTCGGAGTAATACTGAGACAGCGCCACCAATCGCGTGCCCAGATAGGCCGCCTCTTCCAGGTCGTGAGTCACAAAAAATATGGTCAGTCGGCTCTCCTCCCACAGCTCCAGCAGGAACATCTGCATATCCTCCCTGGCGCCAGGGTCCAGGGCGGAGAATGGCTCGTCCATCAGCAAAATCTTGGGTCGGGAAAAAAGAGCCTGGATCACAGCCACCCTTTGCTGCTGGCCGCCGGAGAGCTGGTGGGGGTGCTTGTGGGCGTGGTTTTCCATTCCCGCCCGCCCCAGAAACACCATAGCCTTTTGGGTCAGTTCCTTGCCTCGCGCGCGCCATTGCCAGGGCCACATCCGCAGCTTGTGCCCCATCAGTATATTTTCCATGGCGCTCATGTTGGGGAACAGCGAATATTTTTGGTATACGATTCCCCGATCCATGTCTGGATGGCCGATGGGGCGCCCGTTTAACAGCACCCGGCCGCTGGTGGTCCCCTCCTGGCCCAGGATCAGGCGCAGCAGGGTGGACTTGCCGCAGCCGGATGGCCCCACCACAGCGCAGAACTCGCCGGGGGCTATGGAGAGGTCGATATCGTCCAGTATCATGTTGTCGCCGTAGGACTTGTACACATCCTGAATATGCAGGATACTTTGGGCCTTCAGCTCTTCCGGGTCTGGGCCTCTGCTCATTTCGTGTACCATGGATACCTCCATCCCACCCATATCCTAAGGCCCAGGTCCATCGTATAACCGATGAGCGTTATCCAGCATACATATGGCAATATCACATCCATCGCCATATACCTTCGCATCAGGTATATGCGGTATCCCAGCCCCTCGGTGGAGGCGATCGCCTCCGCCGCGATGAGAAAGAGCCATGCCGTGCCCAGGGTGAGCCTGGCGGTGTTGAAAAGCCGGGGCATGACTTGTGGCAGGATCACACGGTACACCACCCCCAGCTGGCTGGCCCCCAGGGAAAGCGCCTTTGTCACCTGCTCCTTGGGGAGGGCGGCGGTGGCCAAGTAAATATCCCTGGTTATCACGAATACGGAGCCGATAAATATCAGGACAACCTTTGCCATCTCGTCCACGCCGAACACGATGAAAAGCACCGGCAATATGGCCAGAGGGGGGATGATCGACAAGAAAGTGATAAAGGCGCGCGCCACGCTGCTAAGCCCTGGGAACATGGCCATGTTTACCCCCAGCAAAAGGCCCACAATGGCCGCCGATATCACCCCCACCGCCAGGCGCTTGAGGCTTGCTTTTGTGTCGCTCCAAAAGGGGTAATCGCCGGTGCGGGGGTCCGGCTGGGTGGCCAGCCGGGCTGTGGACTCCGCCATCTTCGACACAGAGGGGAGCAGCTTGGCGTTAGGGTTTTCGGCCAGCATCCTGTGGGACAACAGCAGGTATGCGCAAATCATGAACGCGAACGGCAGCGCCGCCAATACCCAATGCAGGTATGTCCCCGGCTTTGCGTGGAGGCCCAGCAGCCTGGTGGGTTTCATTGTGGCGCTCCGGAATACCCAGTCACTTTATGGCTTCTTCCATGTATTTGGTATTGAACCGCAGCTTCACGTTCCCCTTGTCCCCCATCACGGAGCCATCCGGAAACTCTATCCCCACAAAATCCACCGACGAAGCCCCTTGCCCAAACAGACCATGGTCGAAGGAGAACTTGCGAACCTCGTCCATGGTTTTCTTGAACATGGCGCCTTTGGCGAAACCGGCGGCGTCTCTGGGGTTATAGAACATATGGGTGGCGTCCAATTGGGCCTTGAATTCGGCCAAAGTACTGCCGGAGAACTTGGCCATGAAGGCCAGCGCCTCTTTGGAGGAATTGCCCCTGCCAGACATTATTCCCATGGTCTCGAACCACGCCCCCACGATCGCCTTCTTGCACCCTTCCGGCATATTGGTGCGCACCAGCAGGGTGTCCACGATCTCGCCTGGTATCATGGAGGAGTCGAATACCATATGGGCGCCTGGCTCGTTGCGGGCGGACATCAAGATCGGGTTCCAGGTAACCACGGATGTCCCATCGGCCCCGGTGGAAAAAAGAGCGCCGATGTCGGCGTCGGATGTGTTCACCACTTTCAGATCCCGTTCGCTCATGCCGTTTTTGTCCAGCGCCCTGGCCAGCAGGTAGTGGGAGACGGAAAGCTCCACCAGCATCACTTTTTTCCCTTTCAGGCTCTTTGGTCCCAACTTCTTTCTGCGGGGGTTTTTTATCAGTATCCCGTCGTTGCCGTTGGAGTAGTCCCCCACTATCAGCACTGTGGTGTCCACCCCTCCCACCGCCGGGATGGCCAGCCCGTCCATGGTGGTGGCGGTGACTCCGTCGAAGGCCCCCGCAGTGTACTGGTTTATCGATTCGATATAGTCATTGACCAGGGTGATGGAGACTTCCACACCATTTTGCTTGGCGTGCTTGGCCATGACGCCGCTGTCTTTCATATAGGCGTATGGCTCCCAGCCTGTGTAGTGGGACCAGGCGATCTTGCAGCTATCCGCTGCGTGGGCGGTGGCTGGCGCCAGGGATATCTGGGCCATCAGCGCCAGCGCGCACAAGGCCAGGGTCGTTTTGAATTTCATGTCAGGTTCCCTTTCAGTTATATTCTGCAGTTACTATTTCACATCCAGAAATTCGGTCCAGTTTTTACCTTTCATATGTTCGCTGGCGGCGGTTCCCTTCTCCAGCCTGTCTATGGCCTTCTCCCCTTCCTGGGTCAGTTGGTCCATCTCCAGCACTGTCTGCGCCATCTTCGGCAGCGCCTCCTGGCGGAACCGGGATATCTCCTTTATCGCCTCGTTCATGTCGTTGAAGGCGGACTTTAGCGCATCCATATCCAGCATGGCGGAGCTGGCCTGCTTATGGATGGCGGTCCCCTGGGTGCGCAGCCTGCGGGCGGTTCCGGCGATCAGGTCGGAGGTGGACTTGTTGAGTATCTCCACCCGATCGAGCACCAGCTTCTGGTGGGCCAGCGCCAGGGCCACGGTGACGGCCACATCCAGGGCGGAGGCGGTGACGTTGATGGCGCGGCTGACTCCCCGGACAAGCTCTTTGTTGTTGCGGATGATGATCTCCATGGCCAGCACCCCTTGCTGGTTCACGGCAAGCTGTTGCTGCAGGTCCATGATCCTCTGGCGCAATGGGTATATCAGCTCTTCGGCGATGAACTGATATTTCGAATCGCCCTGCTGCAGCTCCCGCTCCAGCTTGTAGCTTAGCTTCTGGTCGATCAACATCCCCACCTGGATCTGCTTTTGCAACAGGATCGTCAGCGCGCGAATCTGTTTCTGGTCCTCGGTCAGGGTCATGCTGTCCCGTTCCAGCATTTCGCGCCCCTTCTCCAAAGACTTGATGATATTGTCGATCACCGCCTGGGCGCTTTCATATTGCAGGAAGTAGCGCTGCATCTTGCCCCCCACACCGGGGATGAAAGAGAGCAGCTTCGCCATGCCACTGACGGAGAAATCCCAGCTGTTGGGATCCAGCTTGCCCATCTCCACGGCCAGATCCACCAGCGCCTTGGCCACCGGCCCGCCGTCGGCGCCTTTCATGGAAAGCTCCTTTATGGGCCTGCGCAGCATGGCGCTTCTGTGGGAGGAGTCGGTCTGGGCCTTGGCTCCCAGCTTTTCGAGGGCCAACTTTTTTTCGTTGCGCCCCTCCAGGTCCTCCTCGCTTGTGTTCATGACCGCTTCTACGAACTCGTCGGCCAGTTTATCCAGCGCCGGGTCCACCGCCTCCTGAGCCACCACACCGGGAGAGGGGATTATCTCCTCCCTCACCGCTTCCACGTCCAGGCTCAGTTCCTGTTCCTTGTTTTTTAATTTTGAATCTGCCATGGTTCTTCTTTTTTTCTCCTGTTGTCATATATATGCGCTCTGTTCGCCAACGTCTCCAGCTCTTTCATGACGAACTCCATATCCATTCCAGCGGCGCCCTTGTGAGTCTTGATCCCCGCCAACGCCGCCGCCGCTTTGTCCAGAGTGGTCATGGCCGCCTCGTTGTCGGAAAGCAGATCCAGGGTCTCCTCTCTGGTTTTATCCACCAAGGAGAGGCGGTCTTTGAGTGACACCTCCTCCTCCCTGGCTGTCGGTGATTTGTCCCTGGCCAGATCCCTTAGCCTCTTGGAGATATACCTGGTGTCTATGGCGCTGACGCTCTTTAGCTTGGCCGCCACCTCTATCAGGTTGTCCACCGTGGACAGATACACCTGCTCGGAAACCCCAAGGTATCTTCCATAGGTCAATTCCTCCTTTTCCATTTTGGAATCCAGTATCTCCACGAAGTTGTCGAATTTGGCCTTGAGCCTGGGAAGCTGGCTTAAGCCCTGGGTCGACCCCACCTGCCGCAAATCGTTATGCAAAGTCGTCAGCCGTTTCCTGGTTTCCTTTCGGATCTGCTCGTGCAGAGCGTCCAGGTATTTGCGCGAAAAATACTCATGGCGAAAATAGCGGTTGAATATCCATCCCCCCACGCCGAAGGCCAGCCCCGCCGAAGCCGCCGCCAGAGCCACCGGTGATTGAAACAGCAAAAACCCCATGCCGCCGAGCACAGTAATGGAGGCGGGGTATATGCTGGCCGGATGGATGATGGTGTCCTTGAGCACGGCCTTGTCCACCGATGTTCTGGAAAAATCAGACAATGTAACCGATCTCCTGGCGAAGTTTCTCCAATTGGTATCCCGCCCTAGTTTAAAACACTTCGGCCATAAGGTGTAGCTCCACTCTCGACAACCGCTCATAATAGGCCCGCTGGGACTCTCCAGAAGCTCTGGGTAACGGCCTTTGCGGACCCAGCCCCGCAGCCTGGATTCGGTTCGGGTCCATTTTGTATGTGACTTTCAGGTATTGGCTCACCGCCTCCGCTCTTTTCCTGGACAGGTCCTTATTTGCCGCCGCGTCGCCTCTGGGGTTGGTGTGGCCTTCCACTCGGATTCTGAATGTGGGATAGCTCTTCAACGCTTCCACCGCCTTGTCCAGTTGTTCCTTCCCCGCCATGCTCAGCCGCGCGGAGCCACGGATGAACAAGATGGGGCGCACTTTCAAGGTGCCCACATCCCGCAAGGCCGCCCACCCAGCGTCCGGCAGGGCGGGGAATTCCATGGAAGCCGACACCGCGCCTGAACGTGGCTTTACCCCCACATCAACAGTTCCGGCGAGTCCCTGCTGGAACAGCTTCACCAGGGGGGCGGAGAGGGTCACCCTGCGCGGGTCCGCGTCTGGCAGAGGGCTCGATTTGAAATCACCATATTCGATCAATATATTGGAGGTGGCCTCCACTGTGTCGAACAGCCCGTATGCTCCGGCGGCTCCGGCCGAGGATACGCCGAACCACTCTGTGGCGTTGTCGTGCAGGTTTATCCACCGTAGCCCCTTGAGTATGGCCTTTGCCTGCGATTTTTCGATCTTGGCGTATTCGGACATTTGCCGGATAAGCTCCGATTCGTTCTGCTTGTAAAACTTCAGAGACCTGAAATAGTTGGAGAGCAAGGTCTCCACCGCCTCCGGGTTTTGTTCGGAGAACTGTCGATTAACTGTCAAAATATCTACGATCAGCTTGGAGGTCTGGTCTGTTCCCAGGATCTTTTTCAGCCCCTTTTGCGATAGGGCCCGGGATACGTCCGGCTCCCACAGGACCGCCACCGAAACGCTTTTGTCCAGAAGCTTTTGCAATGCGTCGGCGGAGCCATCGGCGTCCACG
>JAOUNV010000462.1 GCA_029880775.1 Nitrospinota bacterium
CGCCCCGCCGATCTTTAGGGAGCCAAGCCTGTTGGCGTACATCTTGATGGCCGGAAGGCGCTCCACTTTGTACGTTTCCGATGGACCCAGGATTAGGCCTTCACCGCCCTGAAGGTATGTGGATATTTCAAGGTTGGAAAGGCTTCCTGATGGCTCGTCAAGCTTCCAGCTGGCCTCGTCCGGCCCCCTGTCCACTCTTTCCAACGGCGCCTTGGAAGCGTGCCAGAAGCCGAGCTTGTACATGTTATAGCTGGAGAGGGGAAGATATATGGGCGCGGAATATCCCTTTGAGCTGCCGACTCTGAACATGATCTGGCCCGACATTTTCAGCCTTCCGATATCCCCTATGGATGTGTTGGTGGTGAACGGGTCCGGCTGGTTCATGAACAACCTTGTGTACAGGTTGACAAAGCTTTCCTCCGCCAGCCGCTGAAGCTTGGTGAGGCCGATGGCGCCGCCGAATCCTACAACAAGCGCAAGAGACAAGGAAATGGCCCATTTGAAAATGGAATGGCTCTTCGGCCTTTGCCGCCACAACACCCAGAAAGCGAACACCGCAAGGCCGGCGTAGAGCCAAATACCCCTGTGGTTCACAACCGAGGCGGAGGTGATCACCAATGCCAAATAAGGGTATAGAACATTGATGTCGGGAGGCTCGTCCCCTGGTCCCGCGCTTCTGAACTTCCTGTAGAACATAGAAAACACAGAAAGCTCAATTGCGTCATGACGGCTATACACCTGGGCGCTCGCAATCGGGAAGAATATGGCCGGAAGCCATGTCATCACAGTGAAAAAGAAACCGGGAGGGGCGGCGCCGGTCAAGGAATAAAGGACTGCGGTGGCGAAAAATATGGAGCAAAGGCCCCATATCATTCTGAACTCCCGAACCTCGAAGTTCACCCGGAAACTGGTATACCTGCTCCCCTCCATTATGATGGCAAGTAAAAGAGCGGATAAGTAATGGCCAGACAGCGCACCCCAGAAGAAAAGCGCCGTTCCAATGATAAATGGCGGGGGTGTCATAATTTGGACAGATCCTCCTCCACATGTTCTTTTCTCACCACATGAAAGAGATGCGGCAATGATTTCATGGGGCCGGGATTGATCTCCCCGGACGCCGCAGATTCCGTCACCAGGACCACCTTCACCGGAACACAATTAGCCACAAGATGAAGGATAAACTTCTGCCTAGGTTCATCCCAGTCCAGCAGGACGCATATCACGCCGCTTAGTATCGGAAGACGTTCCAGAACGGATTCTGCCAGGGATTCGAATTTCTTGTCCGTAGTGGGGGTGACGGAGGCAAGGATTTCCATAATGTTGCTGGTGGAGGCCAGGCCGCGGCCAGAGGTGAAAGTGTACGCCTGCTCGCCCACGAACATAAGGTCCAAAAGCGCGTCCTGGGTATCCGTGTTGAAGACGAAAGAAGCGGCAACGCTGACCGCCTCCTCGAATAGCTCATTTATATCCTCGTCAATGAAAGTGTCGAAAGCCAGGGCATGCCGGCTGAAGAACTCCGATTGGTGCTCTTTCACCACCAGGTTTCCGGTCCTTGCCCAGCTTCGCCAGTGGATATAACGAAGCGGGTCTCCCGGTCTGTAATCCCGCAGCCCTGTAAATTCCTCAGAATCGCCAACCTTAGAAGCGTTGGAGACACCGCCCTGGTTATATTTCCTGTTGCCTGGAAGGCGTATTGGCGCGGTTTTGTATATCTTCGGGAATACCGGGATCGACTGGGAATGCAAAGCGCCACCAATGCTTTTCACCAGGCCGAAGGGGTCCGGCGCGCCTATTATCCCCCCTTCGAAACGGATATAACCCCGATGACGCGGTGTGGTTTCTATGTCGAGCCGGACAACGCCTTTTGGTGGGATATGGGGAAGATCATGATCCTTAGGCTTTACCGGCAACCTTTTTCTAATTATTTCAAACCAGCGGATGGGGCCCATGAAACGGTCGTAGGCGTTTATGTTCCTCTCCTTTTCCACCTTCATGGAATAAAACTCCTTTAGGGAAGGCCTGGGATCGGCGAATACCTCCGTGTACACGGCGCTGTCCAAGGGGACGGAAGTATTGTTGGTCACCAGAACGGAATACTTGAACGGGGCGCCGGCTGTGGCGGCTGGCGGTGTTTTTCTGTCAATGGAGAACTCCACTTTGCTGAAGAAGCTATAACCCAGGGAAATTATGAACAATGTCATCAGAAAGGTGAAAACCTGGTATGACATGGTTTTGTAGGTGTCTATTCCCAACAGCGAGGAAACCACCATCATTGCCACCACCAGCGTCCCGGCCGGGGTAAGCTTGCGGTAGAACCATTGGCTGGCCGTGTTCATGGCCATGTAGGCTCTGTGTATAAGTTTCTTCAGGCGCAAAACAATACCCAATGCAGGTTGCAAACTCAAGCCGGCGCCGGCAGTTTCTTCAGAATGTCCTCCACAATGGAAATATTCGTGACGCCGGAGAATCTGGCCTGGGAGTCGAGTATCAACCTGTGGGCGATCACAGGGACGGCAATCTCCCGCACATGATC
>JAOUNV010000463.1 GCA_029880775.1 Nitrospinota bacterium
GGGGAAGACGGCGGAAGTGATAACAAAAAAGGCTCTCGATGAATTGGACGACAATGGCAAGAACAAGTATCTGAGTTACATCCTCAAGTCAAAGGTCGCGACCGCGCATATCCAAAAGAGCGTCAGCTCGCTGATCGCCAAACCAAAAATGGAGATCGACCAGTTCAGGGAGAGCATTGAGCATTGGTATGACGAGACCCAGGCTCGCGCCCAAGGATGGTATAAGCGAAAGGCGCACAAATGGAATTTAGCGATTGCGCTTGCCATATGCCTGGCCCTGAACGCGGACACCATCCAGATAGCCAACCGAATTTACGCGGATCCGGCCCTGCAAAAAGCCCTGGTGGCGTCCGCCTCCACATACGTGGTCGACGCTGATAAAGACAAAGATAAGACCAATGTGGAAAAGACTAATTTACTGATTGAAACGATGAAAAAAGAGATAGGGCAGGACAACATATACGCCTACCCGATAGGGTGGAAAGGCAACTACCCAAAAAACATGGGAGACCTGTTTATGAAGCTGGCAGGGATAGCCCTGACAGTATTCGCCATAAGCCTCGGTTCGCAATTCTGGATCAACACTGTAAGAAAGCTAGTGGAGCTACGCCTGGGCGGCGCGAAGGTTGAAAAGAAGGCGACGAGCCCCGTTGCCAGCGGAGGCTGATGTCCCAGTATGATTAAATCAGCGCCGGGGTCTGGTCAGGGCTCCGGCGATTTTTTTCTTGCGGCAGGCTACCCACCTGATCCGATAATCCGCACTTTCACCTGCCGGGTCCGGGGCCCGTCGAACTCGCAGAGGAATATCCCCTGCCATCTCCCCAGCTCCAGCCGCCCGTCGCTGAATAGCACCATCTCCGAGCAGCCCACCAGAGAGGACTTCAGATGGGCGGCGCTGTTACCTTCAGAATGGGCGTAGGCCGGGTCGGCCCAGGGAACCATCCGGTCCAGGGTGTGGGCCATGTCCCGAACCACGGAGGGGTCGGCGTTTTCGTTGATGGTCACAGCCGCCGTGGTGTGGGGCGTGAAGACCACCAGCGCGCCACTGCCTTTAAAGCCATCGGTGGCTCCGGTGTCGGTCAAAAAATCCTGCACCTGGCCGGTTATCTCCACAAAGTCGGTTCTCGATTTTGTCTGGAGAAAGAATTCACCTGTCATGTGTCAAGAGCGTCAGGCCATGGCCGCTCCAGCTCGGACCCGTACGGTCACTTCCACACCCACAACCTTGAGCCCTTCAGGCACTTCTGGCAGAGACTCCATCTGGGGCAGCTCAGCCTCAAAATCGATCAACTCGCCGGTATCTACGTTATAGATGTGGTGATGGCTGGTCGTGGCCGGCTCATAAAAAACCTTGGAAGGATTCACGATAACTTCCTTGATCAGTCCCTTGCCGGCGAAAAGCCGAAGAGTGTTATAGACTGTGGCTTTGGAGACGATATAGCGGCCCTTGTTGACCTTGGTCATCACCTGCTCCGCAGAAACATGCTGTTTCTTGGCCAGCATGGTGCGGGCGATTTCCACCCTTTGCAACGTGGCGGTGATTTCGTGATCACGCAACAGGTTCGCCAGCTCTGTGGTGGTCCTAGGATGTAGTTCCATTCTTTACTCGCTCCAAATGTTTAACATTATGTAGAAGGTATCTTTAACAAAATCTAACCTATCTTCATATTATATTCATCCGTGAACTATGACTTAAGTCTATATATCACCTTACAATAAGACCAAGTATGTTCCTTAGACAATCCGAGACCTCGCACATTGACTGTAAAGGCTTTATATTCGGGTAATTGCCACGATCCAAGGAAAAACCTCTACAATCGTAATGCGAAGTATATTATACATGACAGCAACAGTAATGCCAAACAGGAATCCCTTTGCCCACTCCTCCACCCTGCCATATTTCCTGTAACAATAAGGTTCTTTGACAGACCTTACTATGTGGCTATACCCACATGCCGCAAGTAAATTGTCGGATTTTCAGGCTGGAAAAATACAGGTTCAGTTTCAGTCAAATACATTGTATAATTTCCACTCCTTATAACTATGATAAAGAAAATTCGATAAACTAGGAGCGATAACATGGAACATAAACTTCCAGAACTGCCATATGATAAAAGCGCCCTGGCGCCCCATATCTCCGCGGAGACGCTGGAGTTTCACCACGGCAAGCACCACGCCACATATATCACGAACCTGAACAACCTTATCAAGGGGACAGAGTTCGCCGACATGTCTCTGGAGGATATTGTCCGGAAGGCTGGCCCCGGCGGCCTGTTCAACAACGCCGCCCAGGTGTGGAACCACTCGTTTTACTGGAACTGCCTGGCCCCCAATGCTGGCGGAGCCCCGACCGGCGCCCTGGCCGATGCGATCAATACAACCTTCGGCTCCTTCGACGATTTCAAAGCTAAATTCAGCCAGACTTCCATCACCACTTTCGGCTCCGGCTGGGGTTGGCTGGTGAAGAACGCCGATGGCGGACTGGAGCTGGCCAGCACCAGCAACGCCGGAAGCCCCCTGACTGATGGGAAG
>JAOUNV010000465.1 GCA_029880775.1 Nitrospinota bacterium
CATCCTGGATAAGGGAAAGGAAAAGTTGGTCAAAAACGACAAACAGACTGTTGAGAGCAGAAGCATTGTCGTTTTGATTTCCAAATGAACATTTACCTATAAGGAGAGAATGATATGGCACAGAACAATTTTGAGTTTTCAGACACAATAGCCGGCTATGTGACCACCTTCGATTTCACAAAGGGTGTATTCGCCTTGAAGACATCCGATGGCCGGGATTTTAACGTAAAATTCTCCGACACCACATACGCGGAGATGACACGCAACCTGGGAGAATCGTATATCGACTGCACGGGCCAGATGAAGGATATGCTGGCCGCTGGCAGGTTCCTGTTCGTATATGGAGTTTTCTATCCGGAAGAGGGGCAGCCTTTTGAGGCGGAGCATATTATCTTCGCCGGGAGAAGCGAAACCGAGTTCGTATTTGAAAAGCAGAACTGGTGGGTAAAGCAGATCGGCCAGTTGGCGACGTTCTATATAAAGGCCCAGTTTGGCGAGGATGAGATCGACTACGCCAACTACACCACCATGCTCGATCTTTATGGGCACAAAATGCCCAGTTCCAGGCAGGAGACCGACACTATCTCCCGCCTTGTATACGGCTTCGCCTCCGCCTATATGCTGACAGGAGACGAGAAATGCCTGGAAGCGGCGGAGAAGGGAAGCGCCTACTTGCGGAAGCATTTTCGCGCCGTGGATTCGTCGGAGGATATCTGTTATTGGTACCACGCCGTCGACTTCTCGTCCAAGTCCGGCAGAAAGATACTCGGCTCCAAGATGCCGGAGGTGCCCGGCATGAGGCGAGGATCGCTGAGGACCGTGCGGGAGCGAAAGCTGTTCGCCTCAGAATTCGGCGATGACTACGACGCCCTCCCGGCCTATGAGCAGATATACGCGCTGGCCGGCCCCACGCAGACTTATCGCATCACCGGCGATCCTTTGATCCGCAAAGATATCGACATGACCCTCAACCTTTTCGAGCGCCACTACAAGGACCATGTGAAGGGCGGGTACTACTCTCATATTGACCCGATCACGTTCAGCGGAACCACCGAGGTCCTTGGCCGCAACCGGTCACGCAAAAACTGGAACTCGGTGGGAGACCATGCCCCTGCGTTCTTGATCAACCTGCTGCTGGCCACCGGCGAGAAACCGCACGCCGACATGCTGGTCGACACCGCCGACACTATCACCGAGCATTTTCAGGACTACGACAACAGCGCGTTCGTGCAGGAAAAATTCCACGAAGACTGGTCCCACGACTCCAATTGGGGTTGGCAGCAGAACCGTGGAGTGGTGGGGCATAACCTGAAGATCGCATGGAACCTTACCCGTATAGCCAACCATTATCCTAATGACAAGTATATCGATTTCGCCAAGAAAATCGCGGAGCTGATGCCTAAGCATGGAGGCGACCCGCAACGCGGCGGCTGGTATGACGTGGTGGACCGGGCCCTGGGCAAGGGGGAGAAGATCCACCGCTTCGCCTTCCACGACAGGAAAGCATGGTGGCAGCAGGAGCAGGGTATTCTGGCGTACCTGATCATGGCCGGATCACTGAAGGGTGATGAGTATCTCAAGTACGCCCGCGAGTCGTCCGCCTTCTACAACGCTTTCTTCCTGGATCATGACTCCGGCGCCGTCTATTTCAACGTCTTCGCCAACGGCATGCCATATCTGCTAGGCACCGAAAGGGACAAGGGCAGCCACTCCATGAGCGGATACCACTCCTTCGAGCTGTGCTACCTGGCGGCGGTCTACACGAACCTGCTGATCACAAAGCAGCCTTTGGACCTACACTTCAAGCCGAAGCCTGGCGGATTCAAGGACAACATACTCAGGGTCTCGCCAGACCTGCTTCCGAAGGGTTCGATACGGATTGAATCTGTCATGGTGAACGACGAGGACTACTCCGATTTTGACGCTGATGGATTGACCGTCAAGATTCCATCCTCCAGTGAACCTGTACGGATCAAGGTTCGTATCGTGCCCACCACCGGTCTCGACCATTTCTCATCTTCCCTGAAAGTGGAGAATAATGTGGCGGTTCTGACTGTCTCCGGCGATCTGGATCCCAGGGCTCTCCCTTTCTTCCGCGCCGAGCTGGACAAAGTCATCGGGGCTGGGGCCAAAACTTTTGTTCTGGACGCAAAGGGTTTGAGGTCCATGTCATCATGCAATGGCCGCGCGCTGATTTTCGCTAAGCAGAAGATGGGCATAGAGGAGGATGTGATCGTGGCTGGAGCGAGCAAAGAAGTGGAAGACATCTTGAGCAACGATGAGTTCTCCGAGAGCATAACGTTTGTGAAAGAATACAAAGGTTGACATTGCGAGCGGGCAAGGGCGCCTCTGGCCCTTGCTCGGTTTGGTATACGGTATAGTAATCGTGATATGATCCGCGAATGAGCAAGAATAAATGGACAATCAGCCGCGACCGTCTTTGCGGACTGTTCGAGGGTGTGGTGGCGATCGACCTGACGCTGCTTGTGCTGGAGCTTAAGCCGCCGAGTTCCAATGATGGGCATGGAA
>JAOUNV010000464.1 GCA_029880775.1 Nitrospinota bacterium
AGTGACACACGGCTCCGCACTAGATCCGACCGACACGCAGGAGGGGGGAGGAATCCCTGGATAAAGACTATATTTACCGTCAGTTAGCGGCTCCCAAAGCCAAGCCGCCGTAGCCCTGTTGTTATCTAACTACTGATGTAATATTTTCATCCAACGCCTCCCGGATGTGACGGGAAAGGTCCTGGGGGAGTAGCGGCTTGTAAAGTATCCTGCTGATCCCTGCTTTGGCCGCGTCTTTGGCGGTCAACTGCCTGCTGTATCCTGTGATCAGCAGGACCGGAATCCGAGGCCGGATGGCTTTTATTTTTACCGCCAGTTCGACACCGGTGGCTCCCCGCATGGTCTGATCGGTCACCAGTATGTGGAACCTTTCCGGATCTCGCGTGAAGGTTTCCAACGCCTCCTTGTGGCTGTTGAAAGCGTCCACATGATAGCCGATCTCCTCTAAAAATATTTTAGCCATGGTAGTGATCATTTCCTCGTCATCGACGAACAGGATTCTCTCGCCCCGTCCACGAGTCTGGTCATCCACCCGAGTAGGCGCCAGAGCAGGAGAGTCCCCCACGGCGGGAAACGAGACATAGAATACCGTTCCCTTCTCCTTTTCGGAGCGGAAGAACATATGGCCGGCGTTTTCGCGGACTATCCCATGAGCCACGGAGAGGCCCAGCCCTGTGCCCACTCCCTCTTCCTTGGTGGTAAAAAAAGGCTCGAACACCCTCTCTTGAATGGCCGGATCCATGCCATGGCCTGTATCCCCCACGGACATACAGGCGCGGCGATTTTTTCTTTGAAGGAAGGGGCAGACGCCACAACCGGCTTCTCCATCTCCATAGGGGTCGCGGGCGCCTGGGTGGCAGTCCACGGCGTTAAGGGTCAGTTTTCCGGTGTCATCCATGGCGTGGGATGCGTTGATCGACAGGTTGAGCAGCACCTGAGCCACCTGTGTGTGGTCTGCCATGATCGGCGCGGTGTTCGCTTGGCAGTTATGGCGCAGTTCCACCGTGGCAGGAAGGGTTCCGGCAAGCAACTTTGTCACCTCCACGAACACCTGGGGTATGCTCACCGGTTTTTTCTCCAGCTCCGCCTTGCGGCTGAAGGCCAGGATCCTTCTGACCAGGTCCGCCCCACGCCGGGTTCCTTGCAGAATGCGCCCCAGATATTCCGCTTCGGTGGAGCCGATCTCCACCCTCGGTTCCAGTAGCGTGGAGAAGCCAAGAATTCCTTGAAGCACGTTGTTGAACTCATGAGCCATCCCGCCGGCCATGTGCCCCACGGCCTCCAGCTTCTGTGTGTGCTGAAATAACCTGCGCTCCGTGATGTCGCGCACCAGACCTATGAAAAAGCCCCCCTCAATCATTTCGTGGCTGGCGCTGATCTCCACATCGATTGTTTTGCCGTCTTTTTTCCTGTGCCGAGTCTCGAACCTGGCGGAGCCATCGCGCATAATTCCCTTCATATGTTCGCCTATCTCTCTGGGGGATTGCGCAGCGTCCACCTCGGAGATCTTCCTCCCCACCAGGTCGTCTCTCTCATATCCGGTCATTTTCAGATAGGTCTCGTTTATATCGAGGATAAGGCCGTTATTATCCAAGAGCATAAACCCATCCATGACAGCGTCTATGAGCGCGCGATACCTGGCGGCGCCCAGCCGGACCAGATCCTCAGATTGTTTCCGGGCTCCCATTTCCGCTTTTAACGCCACCACCGCTTTTTCCAACTTTGCGGTTCTCTCCGCCACCTTCTTTCCCAACAGGTCGTGGGATTCTCGCAATTTATCTTCAGCCAGTTTGCGCTCCGTGATATCCTCCGCCGCGGCGTACAGCAGGCCTGTTTCATAATCCTGGATGGCTCTCCAGGAAAACCAACGATGATCACCAGCTTTTGTGGTGTACCGGTTGGCGAATTTCAGGGTGGCGCCCCCTTTGAGCTGCTTTTCCACCTCCAGCATGGTCGGGCGCCTGTCATCGGGATGGATGAACTCCCAAAAAGGCCGCCCCAAAAGCTCCTCCCGGGTATAGCCCAGAATTTTTCCGAACGCCGGATTCACCTTTTTGAAATAACCGGTGGGCAAAGCGATGCACATAGGCTCCGGCGTTAAATCGAAGAACCTACCCATCTCCTCCTTGGTGGCCCTCAACTCCGTGACATCTCGTATGATAAAGACAGCGCCCAGCTGGCTCCCCTCCAGCTTGACTGGAGCGATCCTTCCGGAATACCAGGCTTTTTCCCCTTCCGGCCCAACGGAAATGATCGATTCATAGCTTGCGGCCTGGCCTGTTTCTATTACATCCAGGAACACCGCCCGCACCGCTTCGCGTTGGTCCGGATCCACGTAATCGTCTATGACGTTTTTGCCGATGGTTCCGGAGGGTTCGATTCCGGCGGGGAGATGGTTTGCAAAAAGGATCTTCTCGTCCCGATCAACCAGGATTATGATCTCTGGAATTTTTTTTAATGGGGACCGCCAGAGTTCATTTGTGTCAGAGGGCGTGAGAGGATCTTCGATGTTATCCATATTATGGTTAT
>JAOUNV010000466.1 GCA_029880775.1 Nitrospinota bacterium
CGCATGCCTTGTTGGTGGGATCATCCAGCAGCCCCACCAGGATATGATCTATATGGACATACTGGCTCCCCAGTTCTCTAGCTTCCCTGGCCGCCTTGGTCAGAGCCTGGATCGAGTCGGCCCCGAATTTTTCCAGTTGGCTATCCTGTTTGTTCGTCCATTTGGCCATCTTCAGGACCGCCCATCGAATCTTTGGCAGCTCCAATCCCATCTCGCCGAGAAATGGGATGGCGCCATACTTTTCGTTGACCCGAAACACCCCCAGGAATATGTGGCAGATCCCGTAGCGCATAAACTCCATCCTTTGCGCCTCCGCGTCGGCCAGATATAGGGCCTCCAGCGTTTCGCACGACATCACAGGCTTGGTGATGGAGCGCCATTCCTTTCCACCGGAGGCCACCACTTCTAGTGATTTTTCCAGAAGTTCCCCGCTGTCCAGCCCCAGGCTGGAAAACACCGCCAGCGCCTCGTTGGAAGGCTCCATGAAAGCGCCAGCCAGAAGGTGGGAGAGCCCGATCCTAAGATTTCTGCTTTCCACGGCTATCTTCCTGGCGAAATACAGCGAGTTCACCACTTCCCAGCTAAAGTGCTCCACCGCCTGCTCCAGCTCGTCGCCGATGTGGCCCATGGTTCTTTTCAGCTTCGCATAGGTAACAGGGGGGGTCATTTCCATGGCGCTGGCTTTCCCGAAATTCTCGATCGCCTTCAAGGCGCCCAGCAACATGTGGGAGGGATATACCTTTCGGCCTTTAGCTTCCTCTATGGCGTAATCGAGGCTGCGCCTGACCTTCGGGTCCAACGGCGGGCCCAGGAGCCATTTATCATCGCCTTCGTGGTTTCCCGGCTCACCGGTCCGCAGGCTTTCCGGGTCCAGCCCCAGGCGCTCTAACCCCTGATAGGATACTTCGTCGAGGTTTTCCAGGAGTGTGGAGAGGAGGGTAGGCAGATCACACCTGTCGAGGCCGTGGCTTTTGGCCCTTCCCCTGGCCGCAGCCAAGGCGACTCTCAATTCCTCGGAAAACTCGCCAGACATGGTGTCACCCGCTATTTTATGATGCTTCCATATTAGCAGATTTCCGCAGCGCCCCGATAGCCTGGACAGCGTAAAGCGATCACTTGCCCTCCAGCTCCTTGGTCAGGCTGAACTTCACTTTTTTGATGTTAGACACCCCGGTGCGATTGAGCGCGCTGGCGCCGGCGCAGGTCTTCACGGAAAGAATCCCCAGCAGAAGATGCTCGGTCCCAATATACGAATGCCCCATATCCTTCGCTTCTTTTTCAGCGTTATCTATCACCTGCTTGGCTTCGATGTCGAAATGGGGCAAAAGCCCCTCCATCGGCTTTTCCTGTCGTGGAGGTGTTATCTCTTTGATGGTCTTTTGCAAAAGGCGCATATCCACCCCCTGCTTTATCAACACCCTGGAGGCGGGGCATTCCAGGTTTTTCACAATCCCTAGCAGGACATGCTCCGTACCGATAAAATTGTTCCAGCCTTCTTTAGCTTCTTCCCGAGCCCGGACCAGCGCCTTGGAAGCGTCTTCGTTGAGCAGAGCCAGGATTGTCTTTCTTTTCCTGGTTGAATCGATCTCGCTACGTATAGCCTCTTCAAGCTTGGCCATATCTTCAAACCCGGCGTCCTTGAAGGCTTTCGCCGCGTTCGACTCCGGAATGGATATCATACCGATCAGCAAATGCTCCTGGCCTATACTCTCCTCCCCCATCTCGCGGGAGATGACCACCCCTTTTTCTATCGCTTTTTTCGCGGACTTGGAAAAGGGCACATCAGGCTTCCCCTCTTCCATAGGCTTGTTCGCCCCCATCAGGATTTCCACCTGCCCCACAAGCTTTTTCAAATCCACATTCAGCCGCCTGAGCACGGAGGCATTCACCTCCCCTGGCGCCTGGAGAAGGCCGAACATAATATGCTCTGTGCCCAGATGCTCATGTTTTTCCCGGGCCGCCGCTTCCTGGCCCAGAATCAGCGACCTTTGCGTGCTTTCATTGAACTTTTCAAACATGTTTTCCCAAGGTCAGCCTCTGGGGCGGCCAAGCCACGCGGCTAAACCCCTTCCGCGCATCCGCGCCCCTGACAAAATAATTACCAGTTACTTTCACACGGCGAAGGTTCGACGGATTGTCCGCTATCACCGGCAAGAGCAAACCAAGTGTAACACACAGGCTTTCATCTTTGCGCGGCAAGAACATACTCTATCTCCTCTTTCAACTTCGCCAGCGATTCCAGCCCCGCGTCCATCAGCGCCTTGGCGGCTGTGGAGTTTTTCACTCCCACGACTCCCAGCATCAGATGCTCCGGCCCGATATACTTGTGGCCCATGGATTCGGACTCCGCTATGGTCAGGTCCATGGCTTTTTTTGTATCCTCGCTGAAGGATAGCCCCTCCTTCTCATCCCGTTTTTTGGGGCTTTGGGTGGCGATCCGGGCCAGATTTGCCCTCAGCGCTTTAATGTTTACCTTCAGCCGAATCAGGGCCGCCATGGGAACAGACCCTGGATGGCCAGTTA
>JAOUNV010000081.1 GCA_029880775.1 Nitrospinota bacterium
ACCCACCGCCAAGCCACCTTCGGCTATACAATGGAAGACGAGCGCGTGATCCTGGAGCCGATGGCGGTCAACGCGGGTGAGCCGATCGGGTCCATGGGAAGCGACACACCGATGGCTGTGCTCTCCAACCAGCCCCAGGCGCTGTTCAACTATTTCTACCAGCACTTCGCCCAGGTCACCAATCCGCCTATCGATTCCATCAGGGAAAAGTCAGTGATGTCGCTGATATCATTCATAGGCGCGGAGCGCAATATCCTGGCGGAGACGGAGGATCATTGCCGGGTGATAGAGATACCGACACCTGTGCTCACCAACGACGAACTGGAGCGCTTGCGCCGGATAAAGAAAAAAGGATTCAAATCGCTTACCATCTCCACCCTGTTCGATGTCGGTGTGTCCGGCGGCCTGGAAAAGGCGCTGCAGCGCATCCGCGCCGAGGCGGAAGCCGCTGTGGACGATGGCGTGAACGCGCTGATCCTCTCTGATCGGGGAGTGAGCCCGAAAATGGCGCCGATTCCCTCTCTGCTGGCCCAGTCGGCGGTGCATCATCACCTGATCCGCACGGAGAAGCGAACCAATTGCGGCATGGTGGTGGAGACCGGAGAGACCCGGGAAGTGCACCACTTCGCTCTGCTGCTCGGGTACGGCGCCAACGCGGTGAATCCATACCTGGCCTTCGAGACACTGGAGGACATGCGCCTGCGCGGAGAGCTTTCCAAGGAGCTTTCCAGCGAACAGGTCCGGGAAAACTACACCAAGGCTGTCAGCAACGGCGTGCTGAAGATCATGTCGAAAATGGGTATATCCACCCTGCAGTCATATATCGGCGCCCAGATTTTCGAGGCGGTGGGTTTGAGTGAGGATATGGTGGCCGAATACTTCACCGGTACCGTCTCCAGACTGGGCGGAATCGGTCTGGACATAATCGAGGAAGAGAGCCTGCGCCGCCATCGCTATGCGTTCGAGGATAACGACGAGAGCGGCGAAGTGCTCATCGAACCGGGCGGCCAATACGCCTGGCGCGCCAGGGGAGAGCGCCACTCCTATAACCCGGAGACAATACACCTGTTGCAGCAGTCCACCCGCACGGACGACTATGACATGTACAAAAAGTACAGTAGGCTGGTGAACTACCATCCGGAGGAGATGAACACTATCCGGGGGATTCTGGATTTCAAATTCGCGGAAAAACCGCTGGATATAAGCGAAGTGGAACCGGAGGAGAACATCGTGAAAAGGTTTTTCTCCGGGGCCATGAGCTTTGGCTCCATAAGCAAGGAAGCCCACGAGACCATGGCCATCGCCATGAACCGGATGGGCGCCAGGTCAAACTCCGGCGAGGGGGGAGAGGACTCTGAAAGGTTCAAACCTCTGCCGAATGGAGACTCGGCCCGCTCCGCCATAAAGCAGGTGGCTTCCGGCCGGTTCGGGGTCACCTCCAACTATCTGGTGAACGCCGATGAATTGCAGATAAAAATGGCCCAGGGCGCAAAGCCTGGCGAAGGTGGTCACCTGCCCGGCAAGAAGGTGGACAAGGTAATCGCCAGAGTCCGGCATTCCACGCCTGGAGTGGGGCTGATCTCCCCCCCGCCGCACCATGACATCTATTCCATAGAGGATCTGGCCCAGCTGATTTTCGACCTGAAGAACGCCAACAGCAAGGCGCGCATAAACGTCAAGCTGGTTTCGGAAACCGGCGTGGGCACCATCGCCGCAGGTGTGGCGAAGGGATTCGCCGAGGCGGTGCTGATTTCCGGCCATGATGGCGGCACTGGCGCATCGCCACAGTCGTCCATCAAGCACGCTGGGCTACCCTGGGAGATAGGCGTGGCGGAAGCCCACCAGACCCTGGTGCGGAACCGGCTGCGTGGCCGTATAGTTTTGCAGACCGATGGGCGGATTCTAACCGGGCGCGACGTGACCATAGCCACATTGCTGGGCGCCGAGGAGTGGGGCTGCGCCACGGCGGCGCTGGTGGTGATGGGATGCGTGATGATGCGCCAATGCCATCTGAACAGCTGCCCCGTGGGTGTGGCCACCCAGGATCCGGAGCTGCGAAAGGCTTTTACCGGAAAGGCGGATTTCGTGGTCAATTTCTTCCACTTCATCGCTCGGGATCTGCGGGAGTATATGGCTCGGTTGGGCTTTAAGACCGTCAACGAGATGGTGGGGCGCGCCGATATGCTGAAAAAGAAGGAAAATATCCCACATTGGAAATCAAGGACGATGACGGTGGACCGGCTTTTACATGTGGAGCCATCCAAAGGACGGCCCACTTACCAGTGCGAGCCACAGGACTTCAGCCTGGAAAAAGCCTTGGACAACCAGCTTATCGAGGCCGCCAGGGCCTCGCTGGAGAGAGGGGAAAAGACCCGCGCCGCGTTTAAGATACGCAATATCAATAGGACCGCTGGGACTATGCTCTCCGCCGAGATATCTCGCAAATATGGCGAGGAGGGGCTGCCGGACGATACCATCCGATTCAAGCTGGACGGCTCCGCAGGACAGAGCTTCCTGGCGTTCGGCGCCAAGGGGCTGACCATGGAGCTGGAAGGGGAGACCAACGACTATTTTTGCAAAGGACTCTCCGGGGCGAAAGCTATCTTGTATCCCCCCAGAGTGAGCAAGATGAAACCGAGCGAAAACTTTATCTGTGGAAACGTGGCGTTCTACGGCGCCACCAGCGGCGAGGCGTACATTCGCGGCATCGCTGGCGAGCGGTTCTGTGTGCGAAACTCCGGCGCCCGAGTGGTGGTGGAGGGAGTGGGCGACCACGGATGTGAATACATGACCGGCGGCAAAGTTGTGATCCTGGGCGCTATTGGAAAAAACTTCGCCGCTGGGATGAGCGGTGGAATCGCCTATATTCTGGACCTGGACGAATTGGCCGGGGACAGAATGAACATGGGGCTGGTGGAGCTGGAGAAGCTGGAGGACGAGACGGAGATAGCCGAGATAAAAGAGATGGTCTCCAGGCATCAGTTGTACACAGAAAGCCCGGCGGCGGCGGATATCCTCTCCCGGTGGGAGGAGATGGTCCCTCGTTTCATAAAGGTAATGCCGATCGATTATAAACGGGCTCTGGCGGAGATGGAAAGCGTCACCGCCCAGCCAGATCAAGAAGAAGCGGCTATAGAAGGCTGATCGCCGACTTGGCCTGAAAGATAAGGAAGAGTAATGGGAAAGAAGGGCGGATTTAGGGACATTGAGCGCAAGACCCACGGTTATAAGCCGGTGGAGGAGCGGACCCAGGACTTTTTCGAGTTCCTGGTTCCCCTCTCGAAAGATGAGATGGAGAAGCAGGGAGCGCGCTGCATGGACTGCGGCACTCCCTTTTGTCATCCCAGCTGCCCCTTGCACAACATAATGCCCGATTTCAACGACCATGTGTACAGAAACAGATGGGAGGAGGCGTACCATTCGCTGAGCAGCACAAATAGTTTCTCCGAGTTCACCGGCAGGATATGCCCCGCCCCTTGCGAGTCCGGCTGTGTGCTGGGCCTGATCAAGGACCCGGTGGCCATACGGAACATAGAGCTGTCCATCATAGAGCGCGCCTACAGAAAGGGCTGGGTGAAGCCTAAACCACCGAAGAATCGCTCCGGCAAAAAAGTGGCGGTGGTGGGGAGCGGCCCATCGGGCCTGGGCGCGGCGGACCAGATAAACAAGGCGGGCCACCTGGTGACGGTGTTCGAAAGATCTGACGAGGTGGGCGGGCTTTTGCGGTATGGCATCCCAGACTTTAAACTGGGCAAGGAGGTTATCGACCGGCGTGTCGAAGTTCTAAAGCAGGAGGGGATCGAGTT
Source organism: Nitrospinota bacterium (assembly GCA_029880775.1). Taxonomy (GTDB): domain Bacteria; phylum Nitrospinota_A; class UBA7883; order UBA7883; family UBA7883; genus JAOUMU01. The sequence continues at coordinate 3,807 of JAOUNV010000081.1, forward strand.
TCGCACCAGCGCCAACATCGGGTTCGATATCCCGGCGGCAAGCCTGCTGGAGGATTTCGACGCGGTGGTGCTGGCGGGTGGATCCACCATCCCTCGCGACCTGCCCATTCCTGGCCGCAGCTTACAGGGGGTCCACTATGCCATGGAGTTTCTGATCCAGAGCAACCGCCGCGTGGCGGGAAAGGATGTGCCGCAAGATACGGAGATATTGGCCACCGGCAAGGATGTGCTGGTGATCGGCGGCGGGGACACCGGGTCTGACTGTGTGGGAACCTCCATTCGCCAAAAGGCCAAGTCGGTGACGCAGATAGAGCTTCTGCCTAAGCCGCCGGATGGAAGGACCGACCAGACACCGTGGCCCACCCATCCTGGGCCGCGCATGCTCTCCACATCCTCCTCCCAGGAGGAAGGGTGCCAGCGGGACTGGTCGATAATGTCCAAGCAGTTCGTGGATGATGGCTCCGGCGCTGTGGCTGGTGTGGATTTCGTGCGGCTGGATTGGCAGGGAAACAAGTTTACCGAGATCGAAGGTTCGGCGGGGCGTCTGAAGGCGCAGCTTGTCTTTCTGGCCATGGGCTTTCTGCATCCACAGCACGAGGGGATGCTGGACCAGCTGGGCGTGGAGAAGGACGATCGCGGCAATGTGAAGACCGATGATAGTTACCGCACATCCGTGGAGAAGGTGTTCGCCGCGGGGGACATGCGCCGGGGGCAGTCTCTGGTGGTGTGGGCCATCTCCGAGGGGCGCGAGTGCGCCAGGGAAGTGGACAAGTTCCTGCGCGCCGGTGTCACCAGGCTGGCTTCGAAGAAGAAAACTTACTCCGCGACGGATTGACGCTTCTTCACACTTATTTTCAAGTTTTGCCCTGATGAGTGTTTTTAGATACACTCAGAAGTGTGAGAAAACAGAATGAAATAAGTAAAGGAACCGCTGGCAATCTACTTGGCCTTCCTGATAAAACTGGTCAGGCAATCGTTGAGGCTGGCGCCGTTATCGCGTGTGACTGCTTGGAACAGATCGGTTCGTAAGCTTCTGTAAGGAGCGAGGCCTCTCTATTAATCGAAAGCGTCTGATTCGGCTTGAGCGACTGGGATTATTTGCCCCGATTTTTGGGTCCGGACACCTAAATCAGATATTCCGCCATTTTTTATTCCCGTTCGTAAGGGAAATAATTGGTTTTCAACGAACTGTTGCGATAGATACTTGAGACTGCCCCCCCTTAAAGTCCGCAATCAGCCGCGCCATCCCCTCCTTGTGCCCTATGGCAGGCTCCCACCCCAGCTCTCGTCTGGCCTTCTCTATGCTGTAATGATGGTTCCTGGCCAGTTGCTGCGCCAGAAACCTCGTCATCATCGGTTCTGACCTAAGCCCCAGCGCCCGGTACACAAGCTCCATCGCCCCCCCAGCGGTGTACGCCACGCCAAAGGGAACCTTGCGTGTCACCCTGGGCAGATCGAGCCCCTCCAGGATTTCGTTTATCCAATCCCACAGCTTCACCGGCTCCGGCTGGGCGATGAAGTACGTTGATCCCGCCACGGGAGAGCCCGAAGCGGGCGAGCCCGCCGCCAGCTTCTCCGCCGCCAGCAGATGAGCGTCCGCCGCGTTCTCCACATAGACGTTACTGACGACGTTGTTCCCATCGCCGATGATTTTCACTTTCCCTTTTTTGGCCCTGTCAATCAGGCGAGGGATCAAATTCGTGTCTCGCGGACCCCATACAAGGTGCGGCCGCAGGGAGCAGGTCAGCAAGCCGTCCCGGCCATTGGCGCGCAACACCTCCCGCTCCGCCATCGCCTTTGTTTCCGGATAGTGGGCCAGGTACTTGGTGGGGTAGGGAGTAGATTCGTCCAGCAGATCATGGTCATTACCATCAAACACCACGCTGGGGGAGCTTGTATAGACCAGTCTGGTCACGCCATTGTGGAGGCACGCTTTGATCACATTTTGTGTGCCGATAACATTAGTCTTGTAAAACTCGCTCCATGGGCCACCCATCCCCACCTTCGCCGCCACATGGAACACCACGTCCATCCCCGCGCAGGCCGCGACCAGCGCCGCCTTGTCTGTGACACTGGCGGTGATTGTTGGTACGCCAAGCTTCAGCAGTTCCGGGTCCGGCAGGCGGGATAGCGACGATACGCTCCACTTCTTTTCCAGGAGCTTCTCGATGATATAGCGGCCCAGGAAGCCTCTTCCCCCTGTGACCAGGGCTTTCATAGCTCTTCTTTGGGGACAAGATGCTGCAGCTGTTTTTCCGCCCACACCTTCAGCTTTTCGCGAAATATCTTTGCATTGTGGCGGATATCAGTGGGGAACTCCGGATGAAAAAGCACATCCTTGATATGGAGAGTAAGTCGGTTTTTGGCGGCCAGCTGTAAAAGCTCGGCGGCTATTTTCCCCTTGTCGGCATGGGGTCGGATATTGTCCAGCTCCACTATGATCACTGGTCGCTGCACCGGCCGCGGGCCCAGCCCCACCAGCGCGCTGCGGGCTATGGCGGAGTGTTGGTTGAACACCGCCTCGCACGGGATAGTGAACATCACATCCTCCGGGGTCACCACCCGGTGCGCCTTGCGGCCACAGAACCAGAGCCTCCCTTTTTCGTCCAGGTAGCCCACATCCCCCATCCTGTGCATGACTCCGCCGCTCTTGGGAGCGTTTATTTTGGCCATCCTGGTGTGATCCGGCAGCTCGAAATATTCCTTCGTCACCACCGGGCCGGAGACCACGATCTCGCCGATCTTCCCCTGGGGCAGCTCCAGGGAACCGTCCCACTCCTTCACCGGCTCTTCTGTGATCCTGATAATCTTCACGCTCATTTCCGGCAATGGTCGCCCCACGCATGTTCCCATTCCCTGGGCGGAAAGCTTGGCTGTTTCCTCCAGCGCCTCGGCGCCCTCCATGTCGCACACCGGCAGCGACTCCGTGGCGCCGAAGGGTGTGTGGGTGCGCGCGCCTTCCGGCAGAATATGGTTCAGCAGGGCGTTATGGATGCTGTTTGGTACGGGAGCCCCAGCCATCAGCACGCGCTTGAGGCTGGGGAGTTTCACCTTGTTCTGCACACAGTATCGGCTGACATTTTTCCAGATAGCGGGCGAACCGAAGGTGAATGTCACCTGGTTGTCGTTGATCTCCTCCACTATCTGCGCCGGATCCGCCTTGCCAGGGTTTGTGGGATCCATGCGGGGTATCACCACGCTCATGCCAAGGGAGATGGAAAAAAGCGCGAAGAGAGGAAAGGCTGGCAGGTCCCTATCGTTTTCAGTGATGTTATACCGCTCCCCGATCATCCTGGCCTGGCTGGTGAATATTCCGTGGTCGTACACCACCCCTTTGGGGGCGCCGGTGGAACCGGTGGTGAAGAGGATAGCGGCCATATCCTCGGCCTCGGCTTTGGTGGGGGGGAAGGCTCCCTTTCCCGCTCCCAGGGCTTTCAGGCTCTCCAAAGTCTGGCCACCCCACAGCCAACGGCGGCCCACGGTCACCAGGTGTTTGACAGATCCGAAGTATCGTGGATATATCTTGCGGGCCAGATGAGCCAGAGGAACGGCCACAAACGCTTCTGGCCGGGCGTTTTTCACGCAGTCGAGCAGGTTGTTTTTCCCCATTCCCGGGTCTATGAGCACAGGCGCCGCCCCAACCTTGAATA
>JAOUNV010000467.1 GCA_029880775.1 Nitrospinota bacterium
CCGATACAGAAGGGTGTCTCTGGTGACGCCTAGCATTCGGGCGGCCTGGGAACGGTTGCCATCTGTCCGCGCAAGAGCTTGCCGGATAAGCTCCTCTTCCATTTCCTTAAGGCCCATCCCAAGGTCCAACAGGGAAAACGTAGCTGACACCCTGTCCTTCGCCTGGGACTTTAGCTCCATGGGCAGGTTCTCCGGCATGATAACTTTCCCGCTTAGCAGGATGGTCATCCTCTGGCAAAAGTTCCTAAGCTCTCGGATGTTTCCAGGCCAGCTATGGCGGCGTAAAACATCCATAGCCTCCGGGCTGAACGCAGGGGCCTCCAGGCTGTTTTCCGAGGCGAATGAGCTGATGAAGCTGGACATAATCGCATCTAAATCTTCAAGTCTGTCGCGCAATGGTGGCAGCTCCAGCGGAACCACATTGAGCCTGAAAAATAGATCCATCCGGAATCTGCCATCGCGGGATTCTTCGTACAGGTCCCGGTTTGTGGCGGATATTATCCTCACATTCACCTTAAAAGGCGCCGTGTCTCCAACGGCCAGGCACTCGCCAGACTCCAGGAACCGGAGCAGCTTGGACTGGACAGCGTGGGGCAGCTCGCCTATTTCATCCAGAAACAGCGTCCCGCCATTGGCGGATTTGATAACCCCAGGCTGAGCGTCGGTGGCGCCGGTAAAGGCTCCCTTGCGGTGGCCGAACAGCAGGGATTCCGCCAGAGACTCTGGAAGAGCGGCGCAGTTTATCGCCACAAAGCATTTGTCGGCGCGCTGGCTCTCTGAATGGATCATCCTGGCAAGCAACTCCTTGCCAGTGCCGCTTTCTCCGCGGATGAGGGTCGACACATCGGCGCTGGCCACAAGCCGCGCAGCCCGAATTACAGAAAGCAGCCCAGGTGAGGAACCAATCATATTTACTATCCCGATAATTCTTTTTTTCAATTCAGTGGGAGACGTGTCCGGCCCCAGTGTATATGAGGCTAGCGGCTCCCATAATGATAATCGTGGCGCCCGCCAGCTTTTTGAAATATGGCGCCCGCGAAACCCATATCATGAACCATGCCAGTATACCAGTCGCCATTATGGCGGGTAAAGTCCCAATTCCAAAAACCAGCATATACATCGCCCCGGCCGACGCTCCTCCCGAGGAAACCGACAGGATTAGTGTGGAATACACAAGCCCGCATGGAAGCCAACCCCAGACCGCTCCCAGCACAAAGGCATGCAGCGGAGTCCTGGCTGGTATCATCTTCTTGCCAACCGGCTCCAGGAGATTCCACAACGGCTCCCCCAGCTTCTCCACATGGGCGAACCGCGGAAACCATCCGGCCAGATACAGCCCCATACCAATCATAACCAACGCTGCAATCACGCGCAGAATGGTGTGCCCATACTGGGGGCTGATGGAGTAGAACAAGGTCTGGCCCAAAGCCCCGGCAAGCGCGCCTGCCAGAACATAGCTGGTCAGCCTTCCGGCGTTATACATCCCCACATATAAAGCAAGCGTCAGCCGGTTGTCGCGCACTTCTTCTCGCAGGCTCATGGTGAGGGCGCCAATGATACCCCCGCACATCGCTAGGCAGTGTAAAGCGCTGGAAAACCCGAGTATGAGAGCCGTATATAGTGATGAACTCAAAAGATCATATTTCTTTTGGTGACTAAAAAATGTGGTTCACAACAGTGTGAGCCCGTGAGGGTGTTAGCTTATCAAGGAATGAGTTGGATTGGCAATAAGTATGAGCCCTGGCGCATGAATGAAAAAGGAGGTTCAAGGAAAATTGTCTGTCCTGGAAGGCGCAAAGGAAGAAATAATCGGAGATCTAGCCAGGGAAAATGATAAGGGCCATAATATCAGGCGTATAACTCCAAGTTGCAGCGGCGAAGGCCCTAAACTGGCTTCTGAGTCCCGGTACGCCCAGAATGTAGGCAACTTAAAGTAATTAAGTGAAATATATTGACTATTGGGTGTTAATATAGTATCATTACCTTACTAAGTTTGTACATTGTACGAGCTGCGGTGGTATGTTTTAGGTGAGTCGGTACTTTTTGTGAGTCTTGCGTCAGGCGTTGTTTCGTCTGGAACGCTGATCTCTTATCGCATGGGTTCACCTGGCGCGACCTGTCCGCGGTTTTGGGTTTAAAACCTTATTAGGTTGGCGATTGGCTCAACCGAATTATTAGGAGACATGGAAATGAAAAGAACCCTGGCGTTCGGCTTGGCCGCCGTTTCCATGGTGTTCATGATCTCTTGCGGCAGCGATACATGGGGCGATATCACCGGCAGCAAGAAGGAAACCAAGGCTCAGTTTTACAACGAGTCGTGGTATAGCGATGGATCATCCTGGACCGCGTCGCTACTGTTTGGCGATAATGCGAAGATGGTCGCCGTCTCTGGCACTTGGTCCGGTGAGGCTCTGATTAATGACTGTGATGGGGAGCATATCCACATGGCTACGTTAATGGATGATATCTACCCCGTTTATGTGTTTACCAACGTTCCGATAGAGTGTGAAAACCATAATC
>JAOUNV010000082.1 GCA_029880775.1 Nitrospinota bacterium
TTCCGACAGTGTCACAGCGATTTTTTTCAAAGCTCCGCCACGAAACACTTCCAAGGTCACTGTGTCTCCCACCTTATGCGTATCCATGATTTTTCCCAGATCGGCAAAGGATCGGATCGGTTGGCCATCGATGCTTTTGATGATATCGCCCAGGATGATTTGCCGTCCGGCCAACTTGGAGCCTTTGAGGCCAGCCTTATCCGCGCCACTACCCTTTGTCACCTTGACGATCAGGGCGCCCTCCAGCCCCAGCTGCCGGGCCACCTCATCGCGGGCCAGGGAGACCCCCAGCCCGGGTCGGATCACTTTGCCATATTTTATGATCTGGGAAGCGGCCTGGTTGACTGTCTCCACCGGCACAGCAAACCCCACCCCGGCGCTAACACCGGATGGACTTACTATCTGGGTGTTGATTCCGATCAGGCGGCCGGAGCTGTCCAGCAGCGGACCGCCACTGTTGCCAGGATTGATGGCGGCGTCGGTCTGGATCACGCCCTGGATCACCCGGCCGGAGAGGGATTCGATCTCCCTGTTGAGGGCGCTCACGATTCCGGAGGTCATAGTCTTGTCCAGCCCGAAGGGATTGCCGATGGCGTATACCGTCTGCCCCACCTTCAGGCGCGCCGAGGCCCCCACCGATATCGGTTTTAGCTTCTCCCTGGGAGCGTCGATCTTTAGCACCGCCAGGTCCTTGTCTGGGGCCACACCCACCAGCGATGCTTTCCATGTGCTGCCATCGGCCATGGTCACCTTCACACGATTCGCGTCAACGATCACATGGTAGTTGGTCAATATCCGTCCTTCGTTGTCCCACACAAACCCGGATCCGGTGCCCCGGGGCCGTTCATACACATTCCTGGTGAAGATGTCGCGCTGCAGTGATGTGTTGGTGATGAACACTACGGATGGGGAAACGTTTTCGAAGATGGCGATGGCGTTGTTCTCCTCGGCGGCCAGCTTCCCCCTGGGGGTCACTGCGCGGCCATCCTCGGAATATCGGGTATCCACACCGGAGGCGCCAACGCCGGAGGCGCTCACGTCAGCGGCGCTCACACCAGCGGTGCTCACACCAGCGGAAACCCGGGCCCGAGACTCTACCCAAGACCTGGCCGTTATTATAATTACGGCCAATAGCGCCACCACCCCCACAAACTTCATGGGGCTATAGTTCCAATTTGTCCTTGCGTTGTCCATATTGCCTGAGTTCAAAAGGGGAATGCCCCACGAGGCCTCCTAGTTTATCTGGTGAGTATATTTTGAGTTTAACATTATTTTCCGATTTACAGGATGCCCACATGAATGCCCACCCCCGCATGTATATGCAAGGATGATAGGACGAGGGCTTGTTATAAACTCATGATACAATCACAAGGGAATGAGTCGCGGCTGGACCGAGGGCCAAGGGCCGCATGACCGTAAGGGAAGCCTGATATGGCTTGGTCGCCGGTTTATAGCAGCATTTGTGAATTATTAGTCTCGATTGACAGTTATGAGCAGAAAGATTCTTTGGATGGAGGATGGACCTTTCTTGCGCATGAAGCTGGGGCCGTTGCTGGCCGGGAACGGATTGTCAATTCTCCCGGTCGAGGATAGCGGCTCGGCTGTCGAGCTGTACACCGACCACGTTCACGATCTGGCCATAATCATCGCCGAGATTTCTCACTCCGCAGATGGCCTTTTGAAACTGGCCGAACTCAACTTCAAATCCTCGATGCTTCCCTTCATTGTCGTCTCCACGCCAAGCGCAGGCTCTATGGCTTCTCTTCTCGATTATGGCGTGAGGGATTACATAACAAAACCGATTACTCCAGATCGATTCTTGGCAGTGGTGAACAACGCCATGGAAAAGGCGCCTCATCCGGCATGCGCCTTAAACCCCATGGGTTCCGGTTCGGGCCTGGTGGACCTGTTAGTCATTCCATCGAAATCAGACGAGTTGCCCCGAGTGCTGGAATGGATCAGGAACAAGACGGAAAAGCTGTTCGGCCACGGGGAGACCGACAAGTTCCTCTGCTTTCTCAACGAGCTTTTGCTCAACGCCCACGAGCATGGAAACCTGCGGATATCTGAGGATGAGAAGGCCCAGCTTCTGGAGCTGGACGCGTTTCACAGCGAAGTGGAGAGTAGGGAGAATCAGGTGGACGCCAGGATCGAAATATCAATCGCCATTGATGACGAAAAGGTTGAAGTAAATATCACAGATGAAGGGGGAGGGTTCGACTTTGGCAAGTATGTGAACATGTCCAGACAGGATCTGGAAGGCAGGCTCTTCTCCCCATGTGGCCGCGGTATTTTCATCATGTCCCACTATTTCGATGGCGTGGAATATTCAAAGGGGGGAAGCAGCGTCACCATCACCAAAGCCTTGGCAAGCGCTGGCAATGGAATCTTGTAGCAGATAAAGGCCCCACGCAGGCTATGGCCTCCTTGGGGGAGTATCTAGCTCAATGTAAAAAGCGCGATGGTGGGCTCGTGCCTGCCAGCCTCATTCACACTATATACTCGCCACGGAAGCGGATCATCGATATAGATTTCGCCCCTTGTTATCCGCCACCTGTGTAGTGTCAATCCAACACTCCGATTTATCTTTGTATCGTCGTGGCTTTTCGTTGGCGGATTGATGAATCGATTCATATAATGATGTGAACGCAGGTTAGGAAATCCATGAGTGAATTAACGATATACATTGAAAAGCATGGCGCCCTGGTGGAGCAACTGGCGCAGGCGGCCGAACAGATTCCCGAAGGGATGGAGAATTGGCGACCGAGCGAGAAGGCCCTGGGATGGCTGAGGCTGGTGGATCACATGTCTATCGCCAGGAGGCATCTTATCCTAAAGGCTATAAAGGAGGAGCCGTTGGATTTCCCCGCCAGCCAGAGGGACCGAGCCAACCAGGCCTCCACCAAGGCTGAAGCGGCATTGGCGCAACGAGCGAGCTGGGCGGATCTGAAAGCCTTTATCGAGGAACAGGGTGAAGAGTACCTGCCCAAGGTGGTGGCTTTCACCCGAGGGCGGAAGATGACTGTATCGCAAATCCTCTGGTACGGTTTCGAGGAGAACCTGCATCACCGGGGGCAGCTTTGGACGTATGCCCGGACAAACGGGCTTGTTCCGCCGAAGGTGTGGGGGACAGAGGGGATGCTGGAATAGAGGCGCCTACACTAACCAAGGGTACCAATTCTCCTGCGAGGTGGAACAGTATATTCCTACTTGCGGTTGAAGGAAAATAGATATTCTGCTATATATGGGTACTTGGAAGCTTGCCCCTTGGGCTTGCCCCAAGCTGTGATGGAAGTGATTGCTCGATAAGGATTGTAATGGTTGAAAGCGCATTTGATGTAAGCACTGGCAAGCAACGCATCCTGGTGGTGGAGGATAACGAAAAAAGCCGAATGTTCCTCGAGAAAATATCCGAGGATCTGGGATGCTCGTATGTATGCGCCGAGACTGGAACCGCCGCTCTGGAGATATTAAACGCCGGCGGGGTGGACCTTGCCCTGCTCGATATCCTTATACCCAGCATAAACGGCTACCAGATTCTGGAAATCATAAGAAAAAACAAGAACCTGTGGGACCTGCCGGTGGTGGTTATTACGGGGATAGACTCGGTGGACAGCGCCGTGCGTTGCATGGATCTGGGCGCCACAGACTATATCACCAAGCCATACAACCCGGTGCTGTTGCGGGCCAGGTTGCGCTCCTTGCTGGAAAAGGGCGCCTCTCGGGAAAGGGAAGGGATCTTCCGAAAAAGGATCGAGGAGCAAAATGTCGCTCTGGCGGAAAGGGAGAGATACTATCGGGGAGTGGTGGAGGACCAGACGGAGCTTATCTGCCGCTTTGACCAGAATATGTCGCTGTCGTTCGCGAACGGGGCCTATTGCAAGTTTTTCGAAAGCAGCTTCGAGGAGGCGATTGGCGGTAAACTTTTCGGCGATGATGGCGAAGATGGGCGCCAGGCGCTACGACAAACACTTTCGGCCACCACCCCGGACAATCCGGTGGTGGAGATTGAAATGCCCCTCCGGCTGGCGGATGGCCGGACAAAGTGGCTGGAATGGACGAACCGGGGGCTCTTCGGGCCGGATGCCGCCCTGCTGGAATATCAATCCGTGGGACGGGACATCACAGAGCGACGACTGATGGAAAACGCCCTTCGCGAAAGGGAAAAGGACCTTAATAAGGCCCAGACTATAGCCCACCTCGGTTACCTCCGCTGGCGACCCGGGTCGGACCGCCAGGTATGGTCCGATCAAGTGTATAAGATATTCGGATACGATGCCGGGGAAGTGGAGCCAACACACGCTTCATTGTTTGATGTAATCGACCCGGACGACCTGGACAAAGTGCTCCAGGTGTTCGAGGAGGCGGGGAACCTTCGCGGCGGGTTCGACCTGGAATTCCGGGTGGTTCGCAAAGATGGCGGCACCATATATGTGAATCTGAACGGCGAGATAGTGTTGGACACCGATGGAAACGTATCCCGCGTGGAAGGAGTGATCCAGGATATCACCAAACGCAAACAGACCGAGCGGCAGCTGACTATCGAAAAGGACAAGGCGGAGGCGGCCACCAAGGTAAAGGATAAGTTCATATCATTGGTGTCTCACGACCTTCGGGCGCCCCTGGGGGCTGTGCAAGGCTTGCTGGAGCTGGTGGAGGAAGGGACGCTACCCCGGGAAAAGGAACGGGACTTTGTCCACAGGGCTGCGGACAATTGCAAAAAGCTACTGCGGACGCTGGATAACCTGCTGAACCTGAATAATATCCGAAGCGGGGTGCTGACACCGGAGATAAGGAAAGTCCTGGCCAGGGAAATGGTGGAGGCCGCATGGGACAAGCTGCGGCATCTGGCGGTCCAAAAAGAAATATCTCTGGTAAACAGGATAGACCCGAAAGCCAGGATAAACGCCGATCCTCACCTGGCGGAGCAGGTTTTGTCGAACATACTGCACAACGCGTTGAAGTTTTCCCATATGGGGGGGGCTGTAACCGTGAGCGCGCCGACCGGGGAGCAGGAAACGATAGAGATAAGAGACGAGGGAATGGGCATGGAGGAGGAAACTCGCGTCAAACTATTTACCCATGGTTCAAATGTCAGCGCCCCCGGCACTGCAGGTGAGAGGGGGACGGGCCTGGGGCTTGCCCTTTCGCAGGATATCATAAAGGCCCATGGTGGCTCCATAGAGGTGGAGTCAATGCCAGACGCGGGATGCGTGTTCCGGATAAAATTCACCCAGGCGACGCCTACATTGCTGATAGTGGACGACGACGAGGACTTCCGGCTGCTGATGAGGAGCGACTTGGAGGAGCTGAAAGCCAAGATCGTGGAGGCCTCCGACGCGGTGGAGGCATTGGAGATAGCCAGTAATGAGCCGGTGAGCCTTATGATAACTGACCTGGCAATGCCGGGGATGAATGGACTGGATCTGGTGACTCATATCAGAAAAAAATCCAAGGCCCCATCGGTTCCAGCTATCATTATCTCCGTGAGTTCGGATTACCAGACGAAAGTGGAGTCTATAAAGTCGGGAGTGAACGATTTTTTGACCAAACCTGTGGAAAAGAAAGTCTTGCTGGCGGCGGTAAGGAAACAACTCAAAAACCTTTGAGCTCATTTGTAAAGGAGACTTTCGCTAAATGATGGACCCGAAGGGTAGAGCCTTGGTGATCGACGACGATGAAGACGAGCGCATAATCATGGATCAGCGGATCACACGCTGTGGCTTCGATGTGGTCACCGCCCCTAGCGGGGAGAAGGGGCTGGATATTATCAACGCCCGGCCCGAGTTTGACGTGGTTTTCCTGGATCAAAACCTGCCGGGGGTCTCCGGGCTGGACACTCTGGCCAACATAATGCGTCTAAAGGTGGGAAGCCAAGTCATAATGATGACCGCCTACGCCACCGTGGCCGACGCTGTGAGCGCCATAAAAAAAGGGGCGTTCGATTACCTGGTCAAGCCGATCAAGCAAGATCAGGTGGACTATGTGTTGGAGCGGGCCTCCAGATTGATCGCCCTGGAAAAGGAGAATCTGGAGCTTAAAAGACAGATTCTCAAGAACACAAGCTTCGGGGAGATAATCCACCATAGCCATGTGATGCGCACTATCCTGGAAAAAGTCTCCAAAGTGGCGGCGATGGATTCCACCGTGCTGATAGTGGGCGAAAGCGGCACCGGCAAGGAATTGATGGCCAAAGAGATCCACAAGCGCAGCGCCCGACGCGACTCCCCCTTTATCGCCATCAACTGCGCGGCCCTGCCGGAAGATCTTTTGACCGGGGCCCTGTTCGGCTTCGAGAGAGGCGCCTTCACCGGGGCCATGAAATCCACCGCCGGATGTTTCGAGGAAGCGGAGGGGGGAACCTTGTTCCTGGATGAAGTGGGAGATATGAGCCCCAAACTGCAGTCGAGCATGCTTCGAGTGCTGCAGGAAAGAGAATTCTCAAAAATCGGCAGCTACAAAGTGATAAAAGCCGATTTCAGACTGATCACCGCCACCAACAGACACATGGAGGAGGAGGTGAAAAACGGCGCCTTCCGCGAAGACCTATACTACAGGCTCAACGTAGTGCCCATCCACTTGCCGCCATTGCGGGAAAGAAGCGAGGATATCCCCCTGCTGGTGAACCATTTCATGGGAAAAGTGAAAAGAAGGATCAAAAGCGAGGTGGAAACCTGCGATTCGGAAACCATGAAAGCGCTGACCAGGCATGGATGGAACGGAAACTGCCGGGAGCTGGAAAACGTGATAGAGAACATCTTAGTGGTAAAGCAGCAGGGAAGCATCACCTATGATGACCTGCCCGACTATATAAAAACCACAGAAAGTGGCGACCAACCCCACCTGGAAGAAGTAGCCGCGCTGAAACCATATAATCTCGCGAAAACCGATTTCGAAAAAAGCTATATATCGAGAGCTTACGGTGAATGCCAGGGCAATATCACCAGAATGTCGGAACTGACCGGCATCCAGCGCTCCAACCTCTACCTGAAGCTGAAAAAGTACGAATTGCTCAAGTGATCGGCTCCTGGCCCCCTCCACACCAGAAAATAATATAAGCAGCCGCACCCCTGACATGAGTATAGCGCCCTTTTTTGTGAGCAGATACGCGCCGCCCCACCCAAACCCCTCGCATCAGCTCCCAATGCCAGCCATGAGCGTTCGCACGACAAAACCGGCTGACGTAACGTTCATATATTCAAGGCAATACAGGCAGGCGAATCAAGCGTCCTATTTATATCCACACAGCGTCCAACAATATGGACAGGATATCGACCTGAAAAAACAACAGATTGCATATTCACATCGCTATAATCGCGGGTCACGTCCTAAATATAGGACACGGTCTATAGCTTTCCAAGGATCGCTGCTTCATCAGATAAGGTCTTAACCTTCTGTATACATGAGTGATAACCCTACAAACCTGCTTTGGCATGGATGGT
>JAOUNV010000468.1 GCA_029880775.1 Nitrospinota bacterium
CTATCAACAACACCCTTAACGACTTTATAGCGGGCAAAGAGGTTGAGGATGTGTTTTATCAGCTTCTGGAAGTGATGCGCTCGGTGACAGGCAGCCAGTTTGGCGTGATCATGGAAATGCAAACAAGCGGGGATGACGAAAAGCCCCGCCTGGAAAGCCTGGCTATAACAGAAGTCCCCGCTGATGGTGAGGATATAGGCAAAGGCCCCGGTTTCGTGGAGTTCGACCACTTGGTATGCTCCCCGGTGAAGCGCAACAAAGCGGTAATAGAAAACGACCTGGGGGACGATGTGTCCTACTGCGGCATCCCCAACTGCTGCATAAAACTGAAAAACTATATGGGCCTGCCGATTCGGCAAGGGGATCAGGTCATAGGGCTGATCGGGCTTGGCAACCGCCCCGGCGGTTATGATGAAAGAATGATCCGGCGGCTGGAGCCGACCCTGGGCGCCTGCGCCAACATCATCATCGGGGTCAGAAATCGTCAGCTGAGGATGAAGGCGAGAGCTGAACTGCTGAAGGCTAAAGAGGAGGCGGAGGAGGCCACTAAACTGAAGGATCAGTTCGTATCCCTGATAGCCCACGACCTGCGCTCCCCCTTCACATCGATCCTCGGTTTTATGCGCCTTTTGGAGGATGATTCCAAAGAGAAGCTCGACGAGAGACAGGTGGCGACCATTAGCTCGGCCATTCATAGCGGAGAGAACTTGTTGGATATGATAGACAATATCCTGGACGTAAGCCGTCTGAAAACCGGAGCCATCCAGGTTCGCTCCAAATTTCATGATTTACGCCAACTGGCGGTGATCGCCATCGACGCAGTGAGCCCCCTGGCGAAGGAAAAAGGGGTGAGGATCAACAACCTGGCCCCCGAAGGGGACCGGGTATACGCCGACCGTGGCCTCTATTGCTCAGTGCTCCAGAACCTTTTGTCCAATGCCATAAAGTTCTCCGCCAAAGGTCAGGAAGTGGTGGTGTTCCGTCCAGATGGTGTCCGCACAGGGCTTGCGGTGCAGGATCATGGCAAGGGAGTGAAGGAAGCCTTCATGTCGGACCTGTTTCGTCACGAGGTGAAGACCACCAGCGTCGGCACCAGGGGGGAGAGGGGCACCGGCCTTGGGCTTCCATTTTCCGCCGATATCATGAAGGCCCATGGGGGGAAAGTGTGGTGTGAAGCAAATTCTGGCGGGATTGGGAGCGTGTTTTACACCATGGTTCCTTTCGTCAGGCCAAGAGTGGTGGTGGTGGACGACAGCCCCGGCATGCGCGCCCTGGCCAGGGTGTACCTGGAGGACATCGGCGCCGAAGTGATTGAATGCGGGGATGGAGAAGACGGCACGGCCGCCATTCGCGAGGAGCCGCCGCATCTTGTCATCACCGATATTTATATGCCGGGCGTGGGAGGGTTGGACATCATCAAGGCCATAAGGGAGGAGAAGTCGACCAGTCATCTCCCTGTGATCGTGGTCACCAGCGACACCAGCATGGAGGTGCGCGAAAGAGCCTTGCGCGCAGGGGCGGACGATTTCACCACCAAACCATTGGCGCCCAACGAATTTATTCCCAGGGTGCGAAGGTTTCTGGCGTAGCAGTCCCACACCTAAGTTGCGCTACACCGCCAGCAGCAGCCAGCCGACAGCCAAAAGCCCGGAGAAGTGGAACACACCATCGATGGTAAGGTCGAACGCCACTCCGCGCTGGATCACCCGCAAATGATACAGCGCCAGGTAGAACACCGTATACCCCACGGAGAACAGGAGCCAGTAGCCAAAACCGGTGGTCCACCCGGCCCAGGCCGAGACCAATAAAATACCCCCCAGCCCCACACACATAAATCCCACGAACACCTTGGTTCTCTCTTTGCCGATAAGAATGGGGATGGTCTCCCGCCCCATGACTCTGTCTCCTAGCATATCGCGGATGCCGGCGACCACTGTCCTGATGTACGCCACGGAAAATACGAACAATCCCGCCACCATCACCGGCGCGGACCATGCCGACAAACCGGCGAATAGCGCCGGGATGACCACCGTCACCACTGCCCATCCCGCCCCTACAAAAAGCTCCTTGGAGGCGGGAATATCTTTTAGTCTATGGATTTTGAGCCATTGCGTTTTCGGGAACCATACCACCGTGTAAGCCAGCCCCAGCGCCATCGCCGCAGTGTATACCGCAAAAGGCCATGCGCCCATCAGCGCCGCCAGTATAAACGAAGCGGCCGCCGCCACCCCCACCGAAAAGGTCATTGCCCGCCGGTTTCTGGAAGTAAAAAGAAACCGCTCCGGCTCGTTGTGCTTGAAGGTCATGGTATCGTGCAATTGGTTGAGCCCGTACATGGCGAATACGTATGAAGCCGCGAATAAGGCCGCCAGCGGACCCGGAGGATAACCTGCCAGGTTGGCCGCGCAGAGGGTCATGAGCGCAGCTCCCACCGCGATCGACGTATTGCTCACCACCAGCGTTCGGACAAGATCCCGCACCCGGTCCGTCAATGTCGGCTGGCCGGAG
>JAOUNV010000469.1 GCA_029880775.1 Nitrospinota bacterium
CGAACATGGCCACCTCCGGGAATCGTCCCGCGGCCTTCATCAGTTTTTCCAGCCAGTGTTGGTCCGGGCACGCGTCTGCGTTTAGCATGGCGATCCAGTCAGCCCCCGTCATGGCCGCCGCGACATTGTTGGCTTTTGCGAACCCTGCGTTGTAATCCATCTTGTGCACGCGGAAATTCGGCGGAAGCTCGCTTAACCACTCGATAGACCTGTCGGAAGAGGCGTTGTCTACGATAATCGCCTCGAAATCGGTAAAAGTCTGCCTTTTGAGCGCGTCAATACAAGCGCGTAGAAACTGCCCGCTGTTGTAATTGACTATTACGACGCATACCAGTGCTTGCCTTGCCCTGCTCACATCCCCTCCATGCAACACGAAACCCAGTTTTATCGCGGCCAACTAACTCTCTGCAAGAACCCCTTTATTTTTTCGAACCGCTCGGCGAAAGATCACGATAGAATATTATGATACATCATTTACTGGCCCGTTGCATTCGTTTATCCCCACGGGCCACGGGTTACAAAAGCGCCATGGACATGTAATATGAAATCTATAAAGAGCTGGTTCCCTCTGGGCAACGCCAACTGGTACCTGGTGCTGGCTGTGGACTCTGCCATCTTCGCCCTCTCATATTACCTGGCGTACCGCTTGCGGTTTGAAAGCCAGATGGAATTTGATTCGCATTTCCAAACCAGGTTTTTGCCCACGGTGTTTTGGATCATGGGCATGAAGATCGCCATTTTCGGGTACTTTGGGCTGCACCGCGGTATGTGGCGCTACACCAGCCTGGCCGATTTACTAAACATCCTGAAGGCTTCGTTAGCCAGTTTTGTCTTCTGCATGCTTTTCATGTCCATGTACCTGTTTCCCGTCACAGAATTTTCCCGCTCCGTATTCGTTATGGACATGGTGATAACAGCCGGGCTGGTGAGCATGTTCCGCATTGCGATAAGGTTGTCTTTCTCCAGCCGACGCGGAATCGCCGGCAAGCTCTCTTCTCTTCTTCCTGGAGCCGCGGGAAAAGCCGACGAGGGCATTCCGGTGGCTGTGTACCGGGCGGATGAGCGGGGGGAAATGCTGCTGCGAAGCCTGCTCTCCGACGCTAAAAGCCACCACTTGCGGCCCGTGGGGCTGGTGGATGACGACCCGCGCCACAACGGAGCCTATCTGCACGGTTTGCCTGTGCTGGGCCCCCCGGACAGCCTTCCGGAAATCGCCGAGCGGTTCGGCATAATGGAGCTTTTGGTCGCCTCCAGAGTGGACGCGGCCCAGTTCGAGAATATCAGCCGCCTTTGCCGGGAGCTGAACATCCACATGCGGGTGGCGCCCGCCTTTCTGGACGAGCGGCGAAACAGGATCGATGTGGGCACCCTGCGAGACGCCAGAATAGAGGACCTATTAAGCCGCGATCCGGTGAGCGTGGACTATTCCACGGTGGAGAGCACATTCCAAGGAAAGAAAATCCTGATCACCGGCGCTGGAGGATCCATCGGAGCCCAGCTGGCTGTGCAAATCGCCGAATTCTCCCCCGCCGCGCTGATCCTGGTGGACAAGAGCGAAAACTACATGCACCAGCTGGAGGTGGATCTTTGCGCGCGCTTCCCGAAGCTGGATATTGTATATCGCATCCTGAACATAACCCAGGGCGCCAGATTGGAGAAAATCTTCAAGACCCATCGGCCAGATTTCGTCTTCCACGCCGCCGCGCACAAGCATGTGCCCCTGATGGAACGGGACAAGGAGGAAGTGGTCCTCAACAACGTGGGGGGGATGAAAACGGTGGCGGACCTGGCGGCGTCTTACGGCGTGAAGCGGTTTATCCTGATCTCCACGGATAAAGCGGTGAACCCGAGCAACGCCATGGGGGTCACCAAACGAATATGCGAGCTGTACATGCTTCACAAAAACAGGGTCTCCGACACCGATTTTCTGGCGGTGAGATTCGGCAACGTGCTCGGATCCAACGGCTCCGTGGCGCCTATCTTTATGAAGCAGATAGAAAGCCGCGGCCCTGTCACCGTCACCCACCCGGATATGGAACGGTTTTTCATGACCATCCCGGAGGCGGTGCTTTTGATCCTGCAGGCAGTGACCATCGGCGCAGGGGGCGAGCTGTATATCCTGAGCATGGGGGAGCAGGTGAAAATCCGGGATCTGGCGGAAAAAATGATTCGTCTGGCAGGATTCGTCCCCGGTAAGGATATCGAAATCATCTACACCGGATTGCGGCCTGGCGAAAAATTATCAGAGGAACTGGCCGGCGAGGGGGAAACCGTTCTTGACACAAGCCACGCCAAGATAAAAAAACTTAAGGTGGATGGAGTGACTTGGGCGGGGGTCGATCAGGAAGTGGATAAATGGCTCACGGAGTGCGAACAGGAGCCAGAGATAACATACCGCCATATGGCGGAATGGGTGAAGAATCCAGCGGCGCCGACAGAGGGAGACAAGATAACCGAGCCGCCCCGCCAAAAGGTGGAGCACGGAGCTTCCAGACCGGCATGAAGCG
>JAOUNV010000470.1 GCA_029880775.1 Nitrospinota bacterium
ATCTCGTTAAGCTGAAAAAGGCATATGGCCGAGTTAATCACAGCTTCCGCCCGGTTTTCCGAATCGGGAAACCGGGAGATGAGCGAATTAAAGAAATAAAGCGCGTCGCGGTAGCTTTTCATCTCAAACCAGCACATGCCGATCTTGAAAACTGCGTTGTCCGTCAAAGGATGGTCGGGTTGGGTGGAGCCAAGAAATTTTTTATAAGCGTCAAGAGCCTGTTTATATTCTCTCCTGGCGTAGGCTTCCTCGCCTTTCCTATAGAAAAAGTTGGCCCCTTCCCCTAGCCTTGGCCGGGATGATATATACGGCGGAGCCCCGCTTTCCGCAGGCGTGGCCGGAGGTTTTGGCGGGCTTGAGCAGTTGGCCATGGTCATTGAAAAGAGAACCACAGCCAGAGCTTTAATCTTCGTCAATTTCATTTTTATCCTGACTGATTATGCCATGTTTCTTGATTTTGTACCTAAAAGAGCGGAACGACATTTTCAGAAGCTTGGCGGCCTCTTTTTTCTTGCCTCCTGTCTTTTTCAGGCTCTCTTCGAGGTATTCCTTCTCTATGGAAAAGAGTTTTCCCTCCAGGTCCACCCCATCCTCCTGGATAAGCGAATGGGCGGCGTCCTGGCTTTCTTCCAGGAATTCCTCAGGCAGGCTATCCTCCGTTATCTTCAGGCCGCCGCAAAGCACAACAGACCTCTCGATAATATTTTCAAGCTCCCGGACGTTGCCCCGCCAGGAGTTGTTTTCCAGCCGCTCCATGGCCTTGCCAGTGATTGTCATGCCAGGCTTTCCCGCTTCCTTGGAAAACTTGTCTATAAACCGGCTTACGAGAAGAGGGATATCCTCCTTCCTTTCCCTCAAAGGGGGGATGGAAATCGGTATTATATTCAGCCTGTAGTACAGATCCTCTCTAAACCGCCCCTTCTTTATAAGCTCAGGAAGATCCTGGTTGGTGGCTGCGATCATTCGGACATCTACCTTGACATCCCTTATGCCGCCTACCCGCTTGAATTCCCGCTCTTGGAGCATGCGCAACATCTTCACCTGCACTGAAAGAGGCGCCTCCCCCACTTCATCCATAAGGAAGGTGCCGCCGTCCGCCACTTCCAAAAGCCCCCGCTTGTCCGTATGGGCGCCGGTGAACGACCCTTTCTGGTGGCCGAAAAGCTCGCTTTCCAGAAGCTGCTCCGGCATGGCCCCGCAGTTGATGGAAAGAAAAGGCATCTTGCCCCTGGTGGAATGCGAATGAATGGCCCTTGCCACCAGTTCCTTGCCGGTGCCGGACTCTCCTGTGACAAGGACAGTGGAGCTAGATGCGGCCACCTTGCGTATCATTCTGAAGAGCTCTTGCATCTTTTCGGACTTCCCAATGATGTTCCCAAGGCTGTAGCTGCGGCTCACCTCGTCTTTGAGCCTTCTAAGCTCGTTCTTGTCCACCCGGCGCTCCAGCGCCTTTGCGATGACAAGCTTGATCTCATCCACCCTGAAAGGCTTGGTGATGTAATCGTAGGCGCCCAGCTTCATGGCTTCAACGGCGGTGTCTGTGGACGCGAAGGCGGTGATCATTATCACCGGGACATCCGGGTCCACCTCTGTGCTTTTCTGGAGAACAGCCATGCCGGTGGATTTGGGCATGTTGATATCTGTTATTACAAGGTCTATTCCCAGCTTTTCGATTTTTGCGATGGCTTCCTCGGCGGTGGAGGCAAGGGCCACTTGATACCCTTCCCTGGTAAGCATGACCTCGAAGAACTCCTGCATGCTTTTCTCGTCATCAGCGACAAGAACGGTCAGCATCCTAATTCAATCCCCAAATTTTCCCCGCCCGCAGGCCTGGCCTGTGAAATTCCATTTTATCTTTGATAAATATACGATGTTATATCATCAAAGGGCTTTGTTGAATAACAAAATAACCTCCAATAACCTGGCAGATCAAGGCAAGCCGGCCCTTGAACTGCAATCTTTGCTTTCTTTTTGTTGGACGTAATGGTGTATATTTCAATATAATAGTGGTTGGAGTAGAAAGTGAATAGATGCAAAAGCGTCTCAATAAGGCCAACTGTAACACTACGGCGAATATAAATGGGTCAAGCAGCTGAGAAAAAGTCCTCGTTCCGGAAAAGCATCCAGGATTCAGGGACAGGCGAAGTCCTGGGCAAAATGCTTTCAAAGGAAGGCCAGATCACCCGGTCCCAGCTTAGGGAAGCCGAGGAAATCCAGAAAAAAACCAAGGAGAGGATAAGCAAGATCATCCGCCGCCTTGGGTATATGGACGAGGAGTCGATTATCGGCTTCCTGGCCAGGCAACTATCCATACCCCATGTCAAGCTTGCCGAGGAAAAGCTGGACCCTGCCGTGCTGAAGGTCGTTCCCTGGCCCCTTGCCAAGGAACACATGGTCCTGCCAATCAGGGCGGACGCCAAAACCCTCCGGCTGGCCATGCTGGACCCCACGAATTTCAACACCATCGAGCAGATCGGCGCCAGGTTTAAAAAGACAGT
>JAOUNV010000471.1 GCA_029880775.1 Nitrospinota bacterium
ACGAAAAGGCGCTCGAGCAGGTGATGCTCGACTTTGTGGACCACAAGTTCGACATCCTGCTGTGCACCACCATCATAGAGTCGGGGCTGGACATCCCTTCGGCCAACACTATCCTGATCAACAGGGCGGACCATTTCGGGCTATCCCAGCTATACCAGCTGAGGGGCCGGGTGGGGCGCGACCGCACTCAGGCGTACTGCTATTTCATCGCGCCGCAGATAAGCCGGATAAAGCCGGTGGCCCGCAAGAGGCTAAAGGCCGTGGAGGAGCTGACGGAGCTTGGCAGCGGGTTCAAGCTGGCGGCGCGGGACATGGAGATAAGGGGTGTGGGCAACCTTCTGGGGGCGGAGCAGTCCGGACAGATAGACGCCGTGGGGTTCGAGGAGTACCGCAGGATGGTGGAGGACACCATAAGGGAGCTTAAGGGAGATCCGCCGAGGGAAGACTTCGACGTGAACCTTTCCCTTGGGTTTTTCGGCAGGATACCTGTCGAATACGTGCCCGGTGTCAACCAGAGGATGGAGGTCTATGGCAAGATAAACGGCGCCCAGGACCTGGAGTCGCTAGCGCTTGTGGAGGCGGAGATCCGCGACAGGTTCGGCCCCCCTCCGGAGGAGACCCGCAAGCTTCTGCTGTTCGCGCGTATCAAGGCGCTGTGCAGCTCCCTTAAGATAGAGAAGGTGGACCTTGCCCGGGACAGGCTATATCTTTCCTTCAGCCCCTCCACCCCGCTTGCGCCGGGCGCCCTGGTCACGGCGGCGTACGAGGGGGGCAAAAGCATCCGGTTCATCTCCGAAAACACTGTGGAATTCAAGGTAACAGGGGATGGGTGGAGGCAGAGGGCGGATAGCATCCTGGAGTTTTTGCACTTCCTGAAACAAAGCGTGTGACCCTATGGCTCATCTTCCGGGGACAAGGAGTTGATTGCCCCGGTGTGGTTTAAGGGTTAAAATATAAGTTTGCGCATTTGCCCCTTGCGGGGCGTTTATCGTCTGTTTTTGTGGTGTGAAATTGAAAAAGCTTCTGTTGACCCTTCTGCTTGCCGGGGCCGGGGCCGGATACTGGCATTACCAGAGCCTAGAGGCGGCTCCCGTGAAAAAGGAGCCTTCAAAGCCCAAGCTTGTGGCCAACATCGGCGGCAAGAAGATAATGCTCAAGGATTTCAACAGGGAGTATCAAAGGTACCTTGCCGTGCTCGATATCAAGGAGCCCAGGGGGGAGCTTGAGGCCTTCCGGATAAAAAAGACGGTGCTAAACAGGATGATAGAAGAGCTTTTCCTTGAGGCGGCGGCGGACAAAAGGGGAGTTGAGGTTTCCAATGAAGAGCTGGAGGAGGAGATAGACAGGCTTATCGGCAACGATGGCGGCAGGGGCCGTGAGGCAAGAGTGTTCGGCGCGAAGAACGTTACCCAGGACGAATGGAAGGAAGAGGTCCGCCTAACCATGAGAATAAGGAAGATGATCTTGGAAGAGGTGGACTCGAAGATCACCGTTGATGAAACGGAGGTCAAGGCCTTTTTCGACAAGAACCAGGAGAACTTCCAGTGGCCGGAGCGGGTGCGCGCCCTGCAGATAATGACCAAGGACGAGTTCGCCGCCCGGCGGATAAGCCGTGACCTTGAAGAGGACGCTTTATGGGTGAAGATGAACCCGAAAAAGAACAAGCCGAAGCTGGACTTCTCCCAGATATCCAGGGAGAAATCTATAAGCCCGGACGCCGCCAGGGGGGGCGATCTGGGGTTTTTCAGCCGCGGGCAGATGCCCATGGAGTTCGAGGAAGTGGTGTTCAACCTCAAGGAAGGGGAAGTTTCCGAGGTTGTGGAGTCGATCCATGGATACCATATCTTCAAGCTCGTGAAACGGGAGGCGCCCCGGCAGATGAAATTCGAGGAATCGAAAGAAAAAATAACCCAAATCCTGCGGGAGAGCAAAAGGGAAAAGGAGTTTTCCAGGTGGATAGAAGATCTGAAAGAGGAAACCGGCATAACGGTTCACCAGGCCCCGGTATTATAAGGAGCCTTGCCTTGGGCGGCGTTGCGCTGCTTGCGATAGGCTCCGGCCCGGCTTTTGCCGAGATCGTGGACAAGATAGTGGCCAATGTAAACGGCTCTATAATATTGCTATCCGACGTGAAAAAGCAGTATGAGGCGCTAAGGGAGATGAAGGCCCGGGGCCAGATTGACATGGCTGATGAGGATATCTCCGAGAGGAAGATTCTGGATACCATAATCGACGAAAAGATATTGGCCGCCCACGCAAAAGAGCGGGATATGGAGATAAAGGAAAGCGAAATAGACAACACTATAAAAGGCATCCAGGAGAGGAACAACCTTGATGACGAGAGCTTCCGGCAGATACTGAAGAACCAGGGCTCAAGCATGGCGGAGTTTCGGGAGCGGGTGAAAAACCAGATATTAACGCAACGGGTGGTGAGCCTGGAGGTGGATATGGTCAACCCCACGGAAGAGGAGGCCAGGGAATATTACGAAACCAA
>JAOUNV010000472.1 GCA_029880775.1 Nitrospinota bacterium
GGGAGATAGACCTGGTGGAGGAAGTTGCCCGGTTTGTGGGCTATGACGAGGTGAAGCCCACCGCCCCGGAAGTGCCAGTGAGCGTAACTGGGCTTTCCCGGAGCTTGCGGACACGTCGAACGTTGCGCCGCCACCTAAGCTCCATCGGCCTGATGGAGGGAATGCGATACAGCTTTGTATCGATGGTGGATATAGATCGCTTTCTTATCCCGGAGGATCACCCTTGGCGTCAACTGGTGGCTATAGACAACCCGCTCACTTCCGAATGGACCCACATGCGCCCCTCGCTTCTGCCGGGTCTGGTGTCTGCGATAAAGGGGACACGGGAGGCCTCCATATTCGAAATCGGCGTGGTTTTTGAGCAGACAAGCCCCACCAGCAGCGCGGAGCGATGGATGGTGTCGGTGGTATTGACGGAAAACGTTCAACCGGACCTTTGGGAGGGGAGGGCGCCGAAGCGTGATTTTTTCCATATGAAAGGTGTGGCCAAGTCCATGGCCATTCACCTGGGATACAGTGACGTGACGTTCATCCCATCATCACACCCGTACTATTACCCAAAGCGGCAGGCGGACATCATGGCGGGAGGTGTGAAGCTAGGCAGCATGGGCCAGGTGCGGCCAGAGACCCTGGAGGCATACCAGGTGGAGCAGGAACTGTTCGCCATGGAGCTAGATCTGGACATCGTTACGTCCCAACCGTCGCCATTGGCAATGTGTAAAAAGCTGACCAAGTTCCCTTCCGTAAAACGGGACCTGGCCGTGGTGGTGGATGAAGCTGTGACGGCGGAAGCTCTTGAAGGCGCCATACGGCGTCATGGCGGAGAGCTGGTGCGGCGGGTGGATATTTTCGATGTCTACTCCGGAGAGAAAATCGGTGAAGGGAAGAAGAGCGTCGCATTTTCACTGGAGTTTCTGGATGAGACCAGGACCCTGGTGGATGACGAGGCCAACACCGCTTTTGACAGGATAGTGGAAGGGGTGGCCAAGGATCTGGGCGCCCGGCTGCGCTGAGGCCGAGCCGTAGGGCTTAAAAAGAAACCAATAATGGGCGCATTGGCCATTTCTTTTTTGTCGCCAGTTTCGTCCAAGCCTGTTTTGTGATAGAATCCCGCGTTTGGCAGTGGGGCAGTAGCTCAGATGGGAGAGCGCAGCGTTCGCAACGCTGAGGTCAGGGGTTCGATCCCCCTCTGCTCCACCAATTATATTCAGTGAAATCAGAAATATAATTTCATAACTCCTCCTTTACCTCACCGGTTGATTGCCTTCTGGCCAGCATGAACAAGGAAATGATGGTGATAAGGGCGATAGTCCCCCAGCTCAGGAACAAAAGCTTACCCCACCACTTCGGCTCGTAAGAAAACCGAACGATGTTTTTCCCTTTAGCGACTTTGATCGCCCGGA
This sequence comes from Nitrospinota bacterium, assembly GCA_029880775.1. Lineage (GTDB taxonomy): Bacteria > Nitrospinota_A > UBA7883 > UBA7883 > UBA7883 > JAOUMU01. Next base: position 1,404 of record JAOUNV010000472.1, read on the forward strand.
AGACAAAATTGGCGCCCAGGATGTCGGATTGTTCGCCGTTTACAAAAGCTTTCCAACTAGGCGCCCAGCGCTCCGTCACCATCAGCCACCCTTCGGTTTCGACCTCTGTAGAGAAGGCAAGGGTAGTTGGCGTGTATTCGATGATATCGAACCTGGCCTGTACAGGCGGGGCTTGATTTTTCAATTGATCTATATACCGGCCTGGAGGCGATGGGGACTTGGAGCCTGCTATATCGTCTATCTCATGGAGAAGGAATGCGGGTTTGCCGGTGGTTTTTACCCTTTCCACAAACGCATTGAAGACCGTGTTGCTGACCGGTGTCTTGGGAGGGTCGGGAGCGAACCATATTCTCTCTTTCCCTGTGCTCATATCCAGCAGTGGGGGAACATGAAACATGCTGATCAGGTGATTATTGGACAACCCCCCCTGGTATGACAGGTATGCTGGCAATTTGAGCACCAGGTTGAAGCTGTCCCAGGAAGCGCCGTTGCGGTGAAAGCCGTCGCTGCCCAGTTCCAGGGATCGGTTCCTGGTCTGGCCCAGATCCCAATACTTGGTTTTTTCCGAGAAAATTATCGGGCTGCTGACAACAAGATTTCCGGCGGCGTCTGCGATGGATATGGAGATAAAAAGCAGTATGAACAACAGTCGCCCTCCCTTTCTGGAAGCGAGGTAATAATAGGAAACAGCAGCCAGGCTAATTCCCCCCCAGACGATAAGGAAATGAAATAGAGCGAACTTGCGCCGGAAGATAGGCAACTCGTTGTAAGCGTCATAATAGCCAGCCAGGAACAGGCAGACGGCTGCCATGGAGGAGCCCAACGTAATAATCAGGATGTGTCTGGATAGGTTTCCCTGCTCTTCCGGCAAGGAGGAGCTGACTGCTTTCGCCCCCATGAGCGCCAGAATTATGATGAAAAAGAGAAAATACGCGCGGCTCATCGCAGGATGGCGATAGAAATTTTCGAATGGGATGTAATCATACATCCATCCTTTGAATGGGAAAATCATGCTCATGGCGATGGCCAAGGCCATGAACGCGCAGAAGAAGAGCCACCAACGCCACCTGCCCGTAGGGCAGAGGAGA
>JAOUNV010000474.1 GCA_029880775.1 Nitrospinota bacterium
CCCTCCTCGTCCCAGGAGGAGGCTATCAAAAGGCCTGAGATGCATACCGTCTCCCCAAGGGTTGTATCCGCCTCTCTGCACACAATCTCTGTAACCTGCCCGCAGGTCAGGCTGTCCGAGCTGATCACAATCCTTTTTGCCAATCTGACGAGCGCTTATATTGTTTGGAAAAAATAGAAAGCAAAAGACAGGCCAAGGGCATAATGTGTTGTAATATTATGCATTATGCGAGCCGGGGTGCGGTTTGGGAGGGGTAATCGGAATGCGCGGTTCCTATCAGGGCTAGGTTAAGGAAATAGAACAGATGCCCGGTAAATCATTCAGAGTGAAAAGCCGCTTTTGTGCGTTATAATTCATTGATCTTAAATCAAATATGGCGCATCAGGGTTGTTGCAAGGATAGGAATTGTAAATTCCTGAATTCTCTATAAAGAATTTATAGTTCTGGTTTGCCTTTGTACCTTTCCTTCCGGATGACGTACTTCTTCAGTAGCTTGCTCAGTTGCCTTGTGGTTATCCCTGCGGTGTTGGCTGAAATCCCTATCTTCCCGCCATGCTTATGGAGCAGGGCTTCCAGATATTCCCGCTCTAGCTTTTCAATGGCATTACGTCTGGCTTCTGCGATGGAGCCAGTTAGCCTGGGGCCTTTCAGGGAACCGGAGTTTATCGCGCTCATGAGGTCGGCCGAAAAGCTGGATGCTGTAAGCTCCGGTCCGGTTTCGATCAGCACCGCTCTTTCCATAAGGTTTTCCAATTCCCTGATGTTTCCTGGCCATGAATACATCATCATGGCCGACATGACGTCTTTGCTCACCGAGCGGATGGTTGTCATATGGCTTCTGTTGTGCTTTCTTAGGATATGCTCCACCAGGGCCGGTATATCCTCCTTTCTTTCCCGAAGCGGTGGGATGGGAATGGGGAACACGCTCAGCCGGTAGTAAAGGTCCGGACGGAAAGAGCCTTGGGCGGCCATGGCTTTCAGGTCGGAGTTGGATGCGGCGATGATTCTGACATCCGCCTCGATATCCGACTCTCCGCCTATCCTTTGCAAGGACTGGTTTTGCAGCACATGCAAAAGCTTTACTTGCGCCGCAGGGGTAATGGTCCCTATTTCGTCCAGGAAAATGGTCCCGGCCCTGGCGATTTCGAACTTGCCCAGCTTGCGGCGGAAAGCCCCGGTAAAGGCGCCTTTTTCATGGCCGAAAAGCTCCGATTCCAGCAAGGTGTCCGGTATGGCGCCGCAATGCACGGAGACGAAAGGCCCATTCGCCCTCCCGCTGTTCTGGTGTATCAGCTGGGCCAGCACCCCTTTTCCGACGCCGGTTTCCCCAGAAAGCAGCACAGTGGTCTTGGTTTTGGCCACCTTGCGGATGTTATGGAAAACCTCGGCCATGGCAGGATTGCTGGTGTTCAGCATTTCCCCGGCGCCAAGCTCCAGAAACTCGTCCCGGAGGTAGTCCAGCTCCTGCTGCATCGCCTGGGTTTCCATCTGGGTTTCCAGCACCAGGAACACCTCCTCGGGGACGATGGGGTAGGCAAGATAGTTTCCAGCGCCGGCCCTTACATAATCCACGGCCAGGCGGGTTTTCTCCGCCGGCGCCATCACTATTATGGCGCTTGCCGGAAGGAAAGCCTTGAATGGCTCCAACGCTTGAGCGCGGCTCCGCCCAGAGACGGGCTCGGGTATGGCGTTGACATCCACCAGCAGAAACTCGCAGGTCCTCTCCCTGGCAAGGGCCTGGGCCTGGGCCACTCCGTCGACAAAGTCCCCGTGGAACTTTCCGGTAAAACAATCGGCGATGGCCTTCCTGGCTTCAGGAGGAGCGCCGGCGACAAGGATATATGGCATATGACTTCCTAAACATCCTCATGGCCAAGCCAGCGTCAGCCGGCCTGGAGGGGACATGATTGGATTTTACATCATTCCCCCCCGGTTTAGTTTGGATATTATTATCTTTTAGCGATTTCAGGCTTATAATTTAAATATGAAGATAAAGCTTGTCCACACTGTCACCGTCATAGCCCATGGGGTGGATCCCCACGCCCCGGCCTTGCCCTACACTCCCACAAAAAGCTCGCCCGGATATGACGACAGCATCCCAAGGTTCAAGATCATCAAGGATTGGGCCCCCATGGAAACCGGCGGGATATCGGCGGAGTGCAGGATAAAATCATTCAGAGACATTTTCGTGATCGTGGAGGCCGCCGCCACAGCCCAGGACGGCCCCGCCGCAAGCGCGCTGGAGATAAAGAACGCCCTGAACATCCTGGCGGCGGAAATGGCGGCAAAGTACGGGGACACCCGGCTGAGCGAGGAATTCACCTTCTACTGCCATTCCGGCTACTCTAACCTGGATCCATACATCAAGGAAAGGGCTCACGACATAGCAAAGCTTTTGAAGGACGAATCTATCGAGCTTACAGATGAGGAGGCGGCAAAGACCTTCGAAGGGTCCGTCCGCTACGAGCCGGACGACCTTACCGTGGTGGA
>JAOUNV010000473.1 GCA_029880775.1 Nitrospinota bacterium
GATAAACTGGATGTCGTCCACCATCAAAACATCCAGGCTCCTGTATTTCCTCCGAAAGTTTGGCATGGAGCCTTGTTGCAAGGAGTTGATCATGGAGTTCACGAACTTCTCCGAGGTCATATACAAGACATTGGCTTTCGGATCTTTACGCAAAACCTCTGCCCCGATAGCCTGCAAAAGATGAGTCTTCCCCAGGCCCACTCCCCCATAGATGAACAGTGGGTTATACACCCGGCCCAGGTTGCCTGCCACCGCCTGGCAGGAGGCATGGCAGAACTCGTTGCTCTTCCCCACCACGAAATTCTTGAAGGTATGTTTCTCGTTCAGGCAAGAGCGCTCCAGAAGATCGCTAAAGCTCGGCTCCGATCTCACCTCCACTTTGGGCTGAGGAGCATGGTTTTCAGGCGCCTGCCCATTACCATGGCTGACGGATAGTTTCAGGGTGACAGGCTTCCCAGCGGCCCCGCTGAAAATATCCAGTATCTGAGCCTTGTAATGCTCCTCTATCCAGTCTATGAAAAAGACGGAAGGGACAGAGAGGGTGACAATGTCATTCTCGAACGATTCGAAAGAGATAGGGTCAATCCAGGAATCATAATTATGAGGGTTGAGCTTGCGACGAAGCTCGTTTTGACACGTCTCCCATACACCTTTAGTTATCATTTATACCAAACGGACCATTAGAATATCGACCAACCAACACCCAGCACCAAGGCCATTCTATTTTTTGCTTCGATGAATCGTCAAGGCAATAAAGCCTCAATTTATGTAATACCTAAACGCCCTTGAATCCATTCGCCTTCCGGCGGGAGCATGACTACCTTTTGTTATGGATATCACTAACGTTGGAGCCCTGTTCCTCAGCAAAGGAGGGCGGAAAGGCAAAAAGATAGAGACGTCCAGTCTCCATACCGCGGGTGGGCGGCACGAAATAACTGTCGATATACACCATGGATTTGATATGGGAGTCCTTAAACGACTTCTCCAGGGAGGCTTTCCGGCTCCTGTCAGTCAAGAAATATGCGGTCTCCCGATTCCTGACCAGCTCACCCAGCAGTGCTGGAATCGCTTCCTTCTCCAAATGGCCGGGGGCCTGAGCGCCATCCAGATAAAACCTGGCCTGAACGTTATCCTTGCCAAAATGAAACAGACGACCGCCAGGTTCCATGAAGTGCGATATCTGGGAAAAATAAACCTTATGGGAGAAGGAGCGGTTCATCTTCGGCGCCAGAACGTGGTTTATATATACAAGAAACGAAAAGCTGGCCACCACCGTGGCGGTCCACATCCACCAGGTTTCCCCAGATTTGGCGAACATCTCCATCGCTTTGTATGAAACATAAATCGCCGACAGAAACGCAAGAGCCGCCATAACGGAAGGAACAGGCAACAAAGCGGCGAAGGAAATCAACGTATCCGAGAACCCGCCATCAAAGTCGGCGTAAATTCCACCCGATACAATGGGCGAATAGAGCCACGCCATAAATGTGAAAAAGACAAACACCATCAAGGGAAAAATGATAATCAAATGGCTGATGAACGGCGCTTCCCATAAGTTCTCTCCCGTATCCGGTTTAGTCGCATCCAGCTTTGCCATGCCCGGCTGGCATCGCTGGATGTAGCCCCCCGCCATCACCGCCAACGCCGCATGAAGCGCCAGTGTGTGGACCTGACCGAAAGCCGCCAACACTGCCGCGGCGATCGCGCCCCCCACCATATACGCGAGCAACACCCTGCCAGGAACATTATCCACCTCACCACAGAATCGCAAAGCGGCGGGAGCGATGAATATCCATGGGATGAACAACAAACCTTGCGCCACAAACTCACCCAGCCCATGCGCCGCCCAGGCGGATTGCGCCACTCCCGCTGACGGCGCCCCCAGACCCACTCCATCACTGACGATACTGAATATGATCCACGGAGCGATCATCGCCGAAAGCATTGCCGCGCCACGTAAATTGAAAACCCGCCCGATCCCATCTTTCCCAAACGCTCCCCCGCGCGCCGCGGCCCATGCCCCGGCAAGGGAGATGAGCACAGGGGCGGGGCCGCCAGCATAAAACGCTAACCCCAGGCTGATCCAGTAAGGTTTTGGCAGCTTGGGGATACTCGCCTCGTTAATGAGGCTCGTCTCGCTGGACTGGTCCTGGTCTTTTGTCATGCGGGCGAGGGATAGCAGGGATATGGAGAGGAACAGGCAGACCGCCATATCAGGTCCCGAGCTTCTGGCGGAGAAGGAAAAGAGAGCCGACGTGCTCAACACACCGAAGGCGAACAACCCTGCCATCGGGCCGAAGAGCATCGCCCCGGTTCTATACACCATATACAACACACCAAAGGCGAACAACGTGGAAGGGATCCGCGCCAGAAATTCATCCGCCTCGCCCGCCAGGCTGTAGACTATGGCGATGGCGGTCGGCCCCAATGGGTATACCCCATCGGAAAAATCGGCGCCAAACACCTCCGCCTCCCCCGCTCCATTGGCCA